>CALRME020000148.1:0-7027 GCA_943369045.1 Sphingobacterium thalpophilum | reverse complement strand
CTCATCGATGTCGAACTCGGCGTCCGCCACGACACGATTTTTGACAACGCCGGTGGCGGGCGGTCCAACCGCAACGGCTACGAGCTGGCCATCCGCCTGCCCATCTTCGACTGGGGCAACGGGCAACGCGCCGTGATGAACGCCCAATCGCTGGTAGCCGCGAACCGGTACGACTCCGTGGTGCGGTCAGCGTCGTCGCAACTGCGTGAGAGTTACTCGGCCTACCGCACGGCTTACGACCTCGCGAAGCATTACCGCGACGAGATCGTGCCGCTGCGCAAGACCATGTCCGAAGAGAACGTGCTCCGCTACAACGGCATGCTGATCGGCGTCTTCGAGCTTCTCGCCGAGACGCGTGAGCAGATCACCAGCGTGATGGCTGCCATCAACGCACAGCAACAGTTCTGGCTGGCCGACGCAGGCCTCGCGGCCGCGCTGATCGGCAAGCCACTGGAAGGCAAAACCCAATGACCACAAGACGAAACTTTCTCGGCGGTGCCGGCGCCATCACCGGCGCAGTCGCGGCGGCCTCGGTCAGCAAAGTGGCCATGGCCGCCCTGCCCGAACCCGCCACACAGACCCGGCCCGACACCATGGGGCCGTTGGTCCCCAACAGCGGCCGGCCGTACAACCCGGTGGTCACACTCAACGGCTGGACCCTGCCCTGGCGAATGAACAACGGCGTCAAGGAATTCCACCTGGTGGCCGAACCGGTGGTGCGCGAGATGACGCCGGGATTCAAGGCCCACCTCTGGGGCTACAACGGCCAGTCACCCGGCCCGACCATCGAGGTGGTCGAAGGCGACCGGGTGCGCGTGTTCGTGACCAACAAGTTGCCAGAGCACACCAGCGTGCACTGGCACGGCCAGCGGCTGCCCAACGGCATGGACGGCGTCTCGGGCCTGACGCAAAAGGCCATCGAGCCGGGCAAGACCTTTGTCTACGAGTTCGTGGCGCGGCGGCCCGGCACCTTCATGTACCACCCGCACGCCGACGAGATGACGCAGATGGCGATGGGGATGATGGGCTTCTGGGTCACCCACCCCAGGGCAAAGCACCCGCTGATCGAGGAGGTGGACCGCGACTTCGTCTTTCTGCTCAACGCCTACGACATCGAACCAGGTTCCTTCACGCCGAAGATCATGACGATGCTGGACTTCAACCTCTGGACCTTCAACAGCCGTGTCTTCCCAGGCATCGACTCGTTGAACGTGCGCAAGGGCGACAAGGTCCGCATCCGCGTGGGCAACCTGACGATGACCAACCACCCCATCCACCTGCACGGCCACGAATTCATGGTCACCGGCACCGATGGCGGGCCGACACCCAAGAGTGCGCGCTGGCACGAAGTAACGACCGACGTCGCCGTCGGCCAGATGCGCCAGGTGGAGTTCGTGGCCGACGAGGAAGGTGACTGGGCCTTGCATTGCCACAAGAGCCACCACACGATGAACGCCATGGGCCACGACGTGCCCACCATGATCGGCGTGGACCACCGCGAAGTGGTCCGGCAGATCACCGACGTGGTGCCCGACTACATGGTGATGGGTGAACGAGGCATGGCCGACATGGCGGAGATGGCCATGCCGCTGCCCGACAACACCGCGCCCATGATGACCGGCGAAGGCCCCTTTGGTTCGGTGGAAATGGGCGGGATGTTCACCGTGCTCAAGGTTCGCGCCGACCAGAAGCGCGGCGACTACAGCAACCCGGGTTGGTTCCGGCACCCGGCCGGAGCCGTGGCCTACGAGTTCAAGGGCGCCTTGCCCGATACACCGCGCGCCGGCACGCAGGGCTCAGTCTCCATGCCGCCGAAAGCCGGGCCGAAGAAGGACGTTGAAGTCCAGATCCGCAAACCCTCAGGGCATGGCGCCCATTGATTGAAGGAGCAGCAAATGCACAAGTACGTTTTCAAGATTGTTTCCACTGCGCTGCTCGCGGGCTTCTGTATGGCCGCGCACGCGCAGGACTACACCGACGCCGAGGTCCGCAAGGTGGAGAAGGAGAACAACAGGATCACGCTCAGGCACGGCGAGATCAAGAACCTGGACATGCCCGCCATGACCATGGTGTTCCATGTCAATGACGCATCCGTCCTGGACCGGCTCAAAGCCGGTGACAAGGTGCGGTTCAAGGCCGCGCAAGAGGCGGGCAAGTTCATCGTGACCGACATCCAGCCGGCCAGGTGACTCTTGCGTGCGCTTTTCAGGTGGCCGGCGGGTAGCCGGCCTCTGCCAGGGCCTGCGCAAAGGCCCGGCGGTCCTGGCTGGACTCGACAGTGACTTTCTTGGTGGCGAGGTCGACATTGACTTTCGCCGCGGGGTCTACCAGCGTGCAGGTTTTGGTAACCGTGCTGGCGCAATGGCCGCAGCTCATGTCGGGCAGTGTGAATTCAAGCATCTGAAAACTCCGTGAAGGTAAGGAATGATCAACTATGAGCATTGCCACCGTGGGAAGGTCAAGACCCCTGACGCAGCAGTCCACATCGACGTCAGGGCTATTGCGGGCCATGTGTTGACCTTACCATCGTGGGAAAGTCCAGACTTGCCTCATCGCCCCCAAAAGGGCATCACAACGAGGTCGCCATGAACGCTGTTGCCGCATTGAAACCTGTCCGCCTGGGCATCACGGGGATGACCTGCGCGTCCTGCGTGGGCCGCGTGGAAAAGGCCTTGCTGAAAGTGCCTGGCGTCGTCTCGGCGGAGGTCAACCTCGCGACGGAGACCGCGCAAGTCGAGTTTTCCGCGGGCACGGCGGACGCCGCGGCGCTGACCGCAGCGGTCGGCAAGGCCGGCTACGAAGCCCATGCGCTGCAGGACGAGCCATCCGGCAGCGAGACCGGCACAGGCCAGCCGGCCAACGAATGGTGGCCGGTCGCAGTGGCCGCCGTGCTGTCGCTTCCGCTGGTCATCCCCATGCTGGGCATGCCTTTCGGCGCCGACTGGGCGCTGCCGGGCTGGTGGCAACTGGCCCTGGCCACACCCGTGCAGTTCTGGCTGGGCGCCCGCTTTTACATTTCAGGCTGGAAGGCTGTTCGCGCGCGCGCCGGCAACATGGACCTGCTGGTGGCGCTGGGCACATCCGCAGGTTACGGGTTGAGCGTCTACCTGATGATCGTGCACGCCGGTCACGGCATGACGCACCTGTATTTCGAGGCCTCGGCCGTCGTCATCACGCTGGTGCTGCTGGGCAAGTGGCTGGAAACCCGCGCCAAGCGCCAGACCACCGACGCGATCCGCGCACTCAACGCACTGCGGCCGGAGACGGCGCGCGTGCGGCGCGACGGGCAGGACCGCGAGTTGCCGGTCGGCCAGGTGGCCAGGGACGACCTGGTGGTCGTGCACCCCGGCGAACGCATCCCCGTCGATGGCGTGATCACCGAAGGCGCCAGCGAGGTGGACGAATCCCTGATCACCGGCGAAAGCCTGCCGGTCGCCAAACACGAAGGCGACAAGGTGACTGGCGGATCGGTCAACGCGCAGGGCCTGCTGCTGGTCCGCACCACGGCAGTGGGCGCCGAATCCACCCTGGCCCGCATCGTCCGGCTGGTGGAATCGGCCCAGGCCAAGAAGGCGCCGATCCAGCGCCTGGTCGACCAGGTCAGCGAGGTGTTCGTGCCGGTGGTGATCGGCCTGGCGTTGCTCACGTTGCTGGGCTGGGGCCTCATTGGCGGCAATTGGGAAACCGCCATCCTGAACGCGGTAGCGGTGCTGGTGATCGCCTGCCCCTGCGCGCTGGGCCTGGCCACACCCACGGCCATCATGGCCGGCACCGGCGTCGCCGCACGCCACGGCATCCTGATCAAGGACGCGCAGGCGCTGGAGATCGCCCACAAGATCAACGTCGTCGCCTTCGACAAGACCGGCACGCTGACCGAAGGCAAGCCCGAGCTGGTGGCGGCGGACGCGGTCGATGGCGACCGGGCGGCATTCCTGTCGGCGGCGGGCGCCATCCAGGCCGGCAGCGAGCATCCGCTGGCCCGGGCTGTACTGGCCACTGCCGCCGCCGAGGGCGTGCAACTGGGGTCCGCCGCCCAGGTCCGCGCCGTTGCGGGGCGTGGTGTAGCCGCAGTGGTGGCATCGCGCGAACTGCGCCTGGGCAGCACTCGCTGGATGGAAGAGCTTAACGTCGGTTTGTCGCCGCTGACGGACCGGGCCAGGGAGCTGCAGTCACAGGGCAAGACGGTCTCCTGGGTGGCCGATGTCACCAGCGAAGAAGCGCCCAGGCTGCTTGGCCTGCTGGCCTTCGGCGACACCGTCAAGGCGACCGCCGCCGCGGCCGTGCGCAGCCTGCGCGAGCAGGGCGTGCGCTCGGTGCTGGTGACCGGCGACAACAAGGGCAGCGCCGGCGCCGTGGCTGCCCTGCTGGGCATCGACGAGGTGCGCGCCGAAGTGCTGCCCGAGGACAAGGCCCGCATCATTGCCGAGCTGAAAAAGGATGGCGCGACCGTGGCCATGGTGGGTGACGGCATCAACGATGCGCCGGCGCTGGCGGCGGCGGATGTCGGCATTGCCATGGCGACGGGCACCGACGTGGCCATGCAGGCAGCCGGTGTGACGCTGATGCGCGGCAACCCGGCCCTGGTGGCCGATGCCATCGACATCTCCCGGCGCACCTACCGCAAGATCCGGCAGAACCTGTTCTGGGCCTTTTTCTACAACGTGGTCGGCATTCCGCTGGCCGCATTCGGCATGCTCAACCCGGTGATCGCCGGTGCGGCCATGGCGCTCAGCAGCGTCAGCGTCGTGACCAACGCGCTGATGCTGCGCCGCTGGAAAGGAAGCAATACATGAGCTCAACCCGCTTCAACATTGGCGACGCCGCCCGGCAATCGGGCGTGTCGGCCAAGATGGTCCGGCACTACGAATCGCTCGGGCTGCTGCCTTCTGTGGACCGCACCGAGGCCGGCTACCGCCAGTACACCGGCAAGGAGGTGCACACCCTGAAGTTCATCAAGCGCTCGCGCGACCTGGGGTTCAGCATGGCCGAGATCGCAGAGCTGCTCAAGCTCTGGCAGAACCGCCGCCGCCCCAGCGCCGATGTGCGCAAGATTGCCCTGAAGCACGTGCAGGACCTCAACCAGCGCATGGCCGAAATGGAAGCCATGCGCAAGACACTGGAGCACCTGGTGCACTGCTGCCAGGGCGACCAGCGGCCCGACTGCCCGATCCTGGACGAACTGGGCGGCGCGCCGGACAGCTGAAAAGGGCGCCCGGCTGCAAAGCAATACCGGCGCGGCTTCCCAAGGCATCCCGGCTGCAGCCCAATATCCGTGCGCTTTGCGGGCCAGTGCCTTTACGGCTTTTTTACGGCGTCGCCCTGCTTCTGTTCACCATCCATACGCCGCCGATTCCAGACTCAGCGCATCGCTTTGATCTGGAGTGCACACATGGATTTCGTCTTTCTGGCCTGTACTGCCGCGCTGTGGGGCGCGGTGGTGTTGCTGGCCCTGGGCTTTCGCCGCCTCGAACGTCCGCAGGGAGGCCGCTCATGAACAGCCTCGACATCCTTTACGGCTTTGGCGGCATGTGCGCCGTCATGCTGCTCACCTACCTCGTCTATGCGCTGATCTGCGCCGAGGAGTTCTGACATGAGCGCCTCGGCCTGGCTGCTGCTTGCCCTGTTCCTCGCGCTGCTGCTGGCGCTCTCCTGGCCCCTGGGCATCTGGGTTGCACGCCTGTGCTCGGGCCGCCTGCCCGGGTGGATGAACGCGGTGGAAGCGCCGCTGTACCGGCTGGCCGGCACCTCACCCGAGAAGTCCATGAGCTGGTGGCAGTACGCACTGGCCCTGCTGGCCTTCAATGCGCTGGGCGTGCTGGCCGTATACCTGCTGCAGCGTTTCCAGGCGGTGCTTCCGCTCAACCCGGCCGGCATGGCCGCGATATCGCCCGACTCGGCCTTCAACACCGCCATCAGCTTCGTGACCAACACCAACTGGCAGGGCTACGCCGGCGAGTCGACCATGAGCTACCTGACGCAGATGCTGGCGCTGGCGGTGCAGAACTTCCTGTCGGCCGCCACCGGCATCGCCGTGGTGTTCGCCCTGATCCGCGGTTTCGCGGCCCGGTCAACCGGCGTGGTCGGCAACTTCTGGGTTGACGTCACCCGGGTGACGGCCTGGCTGCTCGTGCCGCTGTCGCTGGTGCTGGCGTTCTTCCTGGTCGGCCAGGGCGTGATCCAGAACTTCGACGGCTACAAGGAGGTGACCACGCTTGAAGTCAACGCCTGGCAACAAGCGAAGAACGGCGCCGACGGGCAGCCGCTCAAGGACGACAAGGGCAACCCGGTGATGGAAGACCAGAAGTCCGCCACACAGACGCTGGCCATGGGTCCGGTCGCCTCGCAGGAAGCCATCAAGATGATTGGCACCAACGGCGGCGGCTTCTTCAATGCCAACTCGGCCCATCCTTACGAAAACCCATCTGCACTGAGCAACCTGCTGCAGATGCTGGCGATCTTCCTGATCCCGGCAGCCCTGTGCTTTGCCTTCGGCCGCGAAGTGGGTGACACCCGCCAGGGCTGGGCCGTGCTGGCCGCCATGACGGTGATGTTCGTGCTGGCGGTGGTGGTCATCACGCCCGCGGAACAGATGGGCAACCCGCTGCTCGCGCCGCTGGGCGTGGACCAGTCAGCCAGTGCCCTGCAGGCCGGCGGCAACATGGAAGGCAAGGAAACGCGCTTTGGCATCAACGCCTCCAGCCTGTTCGCCGTGATCACCACAGCGGCTTCCTGCGGCGCGGTGAACGCCATGCACGACTCGCTGACGCCCCTGGGCGGCATGGTGCCGCTGGTGATGATGCAGCTGGGTGAAGTGGTGTTCGGCGGCGTGGGCACCGGCCTGTACGGCATGCTGATCTTCGCCATCCTGGCGGTGTTTATCGCCGGGCTGATGATAGGCCGCACGCCCGAGTACCTGGGCAAGAAGATCGAGTCGCACGAGATGAAGCTGGTGTCGATCGCCATCCTGGTCACGCCCATCATCGTGCTGGCCGGAACGGCCATCGCGGTGCTGGCCGGCGCGGGCAAG
>CALRME020000147.1:0-7067 GCA_943369045.1 Sphingobacterium thalpophilum | reverse complement strand
TGCTCTCTTCGACGTCCATGCTCGCGAGGTTGCGGTACAGCATGGCGGTGGGGCGCAGCAGCGTCTCGCCCAGCGACATCACGGGGAACTCGAGCGGGAAGCCGCCGGCCTCGTACACGCCGATCTTGACCTGCTCGGCCAGGGTGCGGAAATGCGAATTGCAGGGCGTGAGTTCCGAAAAGGTATTGCATATGCCGATCACGGGCCGGCCGTCGAACTGGTCGTGCGGCACGCCCTTGCCCTTGACCCAGCTGCGGTAGGCGAAACCGTCGCGGTCCTGTCGGCCAAACCATTGCTGGCTGCGCAATTCTTCGGGCTTTTTCTTCGGTACATTGCTCATCGCGTCTCTCTCCTGCCGGCGTGCTGCCGTTTTCCAATCGTATGATGTTATGACGAAAAGCCCGGATCCGGGATTGGGGAAATTCCCTGCCATGCTTGCACCATGAACGCCACATTCAACAAAGTCATCCTCTTTACCGACGCGGACGGGCGTGCCCGGTTCCGCGAAGAGCCGCTTGCGCTGACCGAAGGGACGCCCCAGGCCATGCTGTCGCCGCTGATGCCCTCGGGCGGCTGCCAGCTGCGCCACAGCCCGGTGGGTTTTCGCAGCCAGTTCCATTGCACGCCGGCGCCGCAGTGGGTCTTCATCCTGGGCGGCCAGATGGAGATCGGCACGCATGAGGCCTCCCGCATCTTCAGCGCCGGCGACCACTTCTATTCGGACGACCTGCTGCCCAAAGGCGCGGTTTTCGATCCGGCGGTACACGGCCACTGGAGCCGGCAGGTGGGGCCGGACCCGCTGGTGACGCTGTTCGTCCGCGCCTGAAAAATCATCACGGCTGTGTCAGAAAATCAGGTTAAACCCTGAACCTATAAACGTATTATGGTCATACGATTGCGGCCCAAAGCGGCAATCCAGATGATCAAGAACGTTCACGGCAATACGGTAGACCACCTCGGCGAGGCGATCGTGGCCGGCCGCTACCCGGCCGGTGCGGTCATCCCCCCCGAGCCCATGCTTTGCGAAGAGCTGGGCGTGAGCCGCACCGTGGTGCGCGAAGCGGTCAAGTCGCTCATTGCCAAGGGCTTGCTGACGACCGGCCCCAAGGTTGGCACCCGCGTGCTGGCCGAAGACCAGTGGAACTGGTTTGACCCGGATGTCGTCATCTGGCAGTCCAAGGCCGGCCTGACGCCCGAATTCCTGCGCGACCTGCAGGACCTGCGCCGCGTGGTCGAGCCCGCTGCGGTGCGGCTGGCGGCCGAACGTGCGACGCCAGGCGACATTGCCGCCATCGAGCTGGCCTTCGCCGGCATGAAGAAATCCATCGAAGAGGGCGGCGACTACGTGACGCACGACCTGCGCTTCCACCAGGGCCTGCTGCGCGCCTGCCACAACCGCATGATCGTGCAGATGAGCAAGGCGCTGGGCGCGTTGCTGCGCACCAGCTTCGAGATATCGACCACCCGCAAGGACGGGCCGAGGAATTCGCTGCCGCTGCACCGCGCGGTGCTGGACGCCGTCATTGCGCACCAGCCGCAAAAGGCGGAAAAAGCCATCCTGGTGCTGATCGACGGCGCCCGCGACGACATCGACCTGGTGCTGGCCTCGCGCCGCAAGCTGCCGCGGCTGAACATCCCCGCGCCGCTGATCAAGGTCGCCTGAAGGACAACGGAGTAAAAAGTGAAGAAGGCAATCGACTGGTTTTTCAAGCTGCTGGAGTTCCTGGTGGTGGCCTGCATGGTGGCCATGGTCATCATGGTGTTTGGCAACGTGGTGCTGCGCTATGCCTTCAATTCGGGCATCACCGTATCGGAGGAGATGTCGCGCTACTGCTTCATCTGGCTGACCTACATCGGTGCCATGGTGGCCATGAAGGACGGCGCCCACCTGGGCGTGGACACGCTGATCAAGAGCCTGCCGCTGGGCGGCAAGAAGTTTGCGTTCGCGGCCAGCCAGCTGCTGATGCTGTTTTGCAACGTGCTGTTCCTGATGGGCACCTACCAGATGCACAACCTGCAGGTGACCAACGTTTCACCGGTGGTCGGCATCTCGATGATCTGGATCTATGGCATCGGCTACGTGGTGTCCATCGTCATGGGCATCTTCAATGTGGAGAAGCTGGTCCGGCTTTTCGCCGGCAAGGTGTCCGAGGAAGAGCTGGTGCAGGTGATGGAATCGGAAGACCAGGCGCCGTCGGCGGCCCACGAAGCGAAGGTGACGTCATGACGGTATCGGTTTTCCTGTTCTCCCTGCTGGGCGCGATGGCCCTGGGCATGCCGATTGCCTACGCGCTGCTGGTGTGCGGCGTGGCCATCATGGGCTACCTGGCGGCTGTGGGCGGCCTGCCGGCCTTTGACAGCCAGATCATTGCGCAGCGTTTTGTCGATGGCGCCGACAACTTCCCGCTGCTGGCGGTGCCGTTTTTCCTGCTGGCTGGGGAGTTCATGACGGCCGGCGGCCTCTCACGCCGCATCGTCAACCTGGCGTTGGCCTGGGTCGGGCATTTCCGCGGCGGCCTGGGTTATGTGGCTGTGGTGGCGGCCATCATCATGGCCTCGATCTCCGGTTCGGCCGTGGCCGACACGGCGGCGCTGGCGGCGCTGCTGATCCCCATGATGAAAGCGGCCGGCTACGACGTGAAGCGCTCGGCCGGCCTGATCGCCTCGGGCGGCATCATCGCGCCGGTGATCCCGCCGTCGATCGGCTTCATCATCTTCGGCGTGGCCGGCAACGTGTCGATCACCAAGCTGTTCCTGGCCGGCATCGTGCCGGGCGTGATGATGGGCCTGGCCATCGGCATCACCTGGTTCTTCGTCGCGAAGAAAGAGAACGTGCAGTCGTCTCCCAAGCTGCCCATGGCCGAGCGGATCAAGATGACCTTCGAAGGCAGCCTGGCGCTGGCGCTGCCGGTCATCATCATCGGGGGCATGAAATTCGGCGTGTTCACGCCGACCGAGGCCGCCGTGGTGGCTGCCGTGTATTCGCTGGTGGTCGGCATGTTCGTCTACCGCGAACTGAAGCTGAACATGCTCTACCGGCTGACGCTGGCCGCGGGCAAGACCACGGCGGTGGTGATGTTCCTGGTGGCGGCGGCCATGGTCAGCGCCTGGCTGATCACGGTCGCCAACATCCCGGCGGAAGTGGCCTCCATGCTCGAGCCCTTCATGGGCAACAAGATGCTGCTGATGTTCATCATGATGGTGCTCATCGTGGTGGTGGGCACGGCGCTGGACTTCACGCCTACGGTGCTGATCCTCACGCCCGTGCTGATGCCCGTGGTGCTCAAGGCCGGCATCGACCCGGTGTACTTCGGCGTGCTGTTCATCATGAACAACGCCATCGGCCTGATCACGCCGCCTGTGGGCACGGTGCTCAACGTGGTGTGCGGCGTGGCCCGCATCACCATGGACGACGCCTTCAAGGGCGTGATGCCGTTTTTCATTGCCGAGCTGTGCGTACTGTTCCTGCTCGTCCTGGTTCCCGAGTTCGTCACGGTTCCGCTGGCGTTCTTCATGAAGTAGTTTTTTCCCGTCGTCACCACCAACCCTGAAGGAGACATCAACATGTTCAAACGACGCACCCTGGTGGCACTTGCCGCCGCAGCCATGCTGGCCGCCGGCCCGGCCATGGCCCAGTTCGCCGACCGCACCATCAAGTTCACCAACGGCGTGAACGAAGACCACCCCGTGGGCGTGGGCGTCAAGAAGATGCAGGAAATCCTGGCCGCCAAGACCGGCGGCAAGATGAAGATCGTGGCCTTCTGGGGCGGCGCCGCGGGCGGCGACCTGCCGGCCACGCAGGCGCTGCGCGCCGGCACGCAGGAGATGGTCTGCACCTCCAGCTCGCCGCTGGTGGGCATCGTCAAGGAACTGGGCGCGTTCGACCTGCCCTTCCTGTTTGCCAACGAGAAGGAAGCCGACGCGGTGCTCGATGGCCCGGCCGGCGCCTACTTCAACAAGAAGCTCGAAGAAGCGGGCCTGGTCAACCTGGCCTACTGGGAAAACGGCTTCCGCAACCTGACCAACAGCAAGCGCCCCGTCACCAAGGTCGAGGACTTCGACGGCGTCAAGGTCCGCGTGATGCAGAACAACATCTTCCTGGACACCTTCAAGACGCTGGGCACCAACGCCGTGCCCATGGCTTTCGGCGAGGTGTTCACCGCGCTGGAAACCAAGACCATCGACGGCCAGGAAAACCCCTTCGTGACCATCGAGACGTCCAAGTTCAACGAAGTGCAGAAGTACCTGTCGGTCACCCGCCACGCGTACACGCCGTTCCTCATCCTCTACAGCAAGAAGCTGTGGGATACGCTCAACCCGCAGGAACAGGCCGTGCTGCGCGAGGCCGCGATGGAAGGCCAGAAGGTGCAGCGTGTTGCCAACCGCACGCTGAACGAGAAATCGCTGACCACGCTCAAGACCAAGGGCATGACGGTCAACGAGATCACCCCGGCCGAGCAGAAGCGCATGTTTGACCGCGTCAAGCCGGTTTATGACAAGAACGTGCCCACCATCGGTGCCGAGGCCGTCACCACGGTGCTGGACGCGCTGAAGAAGGCACGCGGCGGCTGAAAGGGGCGGCATGGCCGGGCGCTCGCTACAATGAATTCGACCCGACCTGCGTGCAATTGCAGGCGTGTGTCTCCCGGCCGCCGTCCGGTGGCAGGGGAATGTCGTTGGGAGGTAGTGCGAGTGTCCGACCCCGTAACACCCACGGGTCGTCCTGCGGAGCCGCGGGACGATCTGCAGCGCTGGCTGGTATCCACGCCGCTGCTTGATCTGGAAGACCCCAAGCTGCGCCTTCGCGCGCACGCGCTGACCCAGTTGTGCAAGAACGACCGCGAGAAAGCCCTGGCGGTCTACGGCTTCGTCAAGCGCATTCCTTTTGCCAAGCCGTTCAAGATGCGGCTGCACACGCCGCGCGAGGTCATCGATGCCGGACGCGGCGACGCGCCCGACAAGGCGGCGCTGATGATCGCCGTGCTGCGCCTGGTCGGCATCCCGGCACGCATCCGTTACATCGAGCTGCGCGGCGAGATCCTGCGCGGCCTGACGTCGAACATGGCGGCAGCGGCCCGGCCGGTCGCCGAGATCTGGCTCAATGGCGGCTGGGTTTCCACCGACACCTATATTTTCGATGCCATGTACATGGCGGCGGCGCGGCAGCGCCTCAAGGACTCGGGCTGGGAGTGGGGCTACGGCATCCACCGCAACGGCCAGGCCATCTGGAACGGTGTCGACGGCGCCTGGCTCGGCGGCATGCCCACCAGCGAGGACCCCATGGTGCTGGCCGACCTGGGCCTCTACAACGACCCGCTCGAGTTTGTCTCGTCCGACATCTACCGCAGCAGCCACCCGCGGGTTGCGCGGGCCGTGCACTGGAACGTGCTGGCGCCCATGATGGAACGCGTGATCCGCGACCTGCGCGAAGAGGGCGCAAGCCCGCCGCCGGTCAGCGCGAACAAGAAACCTTCCTGACACCATGAAGATCACTGAACTGGAGACCGTCCGCCTGGGCGAGTTCCCGAACATCCTGTGGGTGCGCCTGCACACCGACGAGGGCATCACCGGCCTGGGCGAGACCTTCATGGGCGCGCAGGCGGTGGAGGCCTACCTGCATGAATGGGCAGCGCACAAACTGGTGGGCCGCGACCCGCTGGCCATCGAGGCACGCAACCGCGACCTCATGGGCTACCTGGGCTGGCGCGGCTCCGGCGTGGAAACGCGCGGCAACTCCGCAGTCGATATTGCCCTGTGGGATATTTTCGGCAAGGCCGCCGGCATGCCGGTGCACACCGCACTGGGCGGCAAGAGCCGCGATGCGATCCGCATCTACAACACCTGCGCCGGCTACCAGTACATCCGCAGCGACAAGAACCAGACCTCGTCGAACTGGGGTTTGGGAAACAAGAGCGGCCCCTACGAAGACCTGCAGGGCTTCCTCCACCACGCCGACGAACTGGCGCAGTCGTTGCTGTCCGAGGGCGTGACGGCCATGAAGATCTGGCCGTTCGACCCGGCCGCCGAGGCCAGCCATGGCCAGTACATCAGCAACGAGGACCTGGACAAGGCGCTGGAGCCATTCCGCAAGATCCGCAGCGCGGTGGGCGAGAAGATGGACATCATGGTGGAGTTCCACAGCCTGTGGCGGCTCCCGATGGCGCAGAAGATCGCGCGCGCGCTCAAGCCGTTCAACACCTTCTGGCATGAGGACGCGATCCGCATGGATTCGCTGGACCTGCTCAAGGCTTATGCGAAGGACTGCGATGCCCTGGTCTGTGCCAGCGAGACGCTCAGCTACAAGTGGGGCTTCAAGGACTACCTGCAGACCGGCGTTGCCGGTGTGGCCATGCTGGACCTGTCCTGGTGCGGCGGCCTGACCGAAGCGCGCAAGATCGCCGGCATGGCCGATGCCTGGCAGTTGCCGGTGGCGCCGCACGACTGCACCGGGCCGGTGGTCTGGGCTGCATCAACCCATCTTTCGCTGCACGCACCCAATGCGCTGATCCAGGAGAGCGTGCGGGCCTTCTACACCGGCTGGTACAAGGAACTGGTGACCGATCTGCCCATCGTCAAGGACGGGATGATCAGCCTCAATGACAAGCCGGGCCTGGGCCTGGAACTGCTGCCTGACCTGCACAAGCGGGCCGACGCCATCGTGCGCGTCAGCCGCTAGATCCGGACAGGTTCAGCGGCAAGTCAACGGTAGTACGGGTTGGTCGGGTACCGGTCAAAGCGGTTCGGCACGCCGTCGCGGTCCCAGTCGGCGCGGTCATGACGGCGGTGGCCGTTGTGCCAGCCGCGCTGCACATACACCGGCGCGGGTTGCACGTAGACCGGCTGGCCGTACACGGACTGGCCGTAAACGGTGGCGGGCTGCACGTAGACCGGTGCCGGCTGCGCATACACCGGCGCGGGCTGCACATAGACCGGCGACGACAGGCCGATGGAAAACTGGATGTCGCTGCGGGCATGGGCCGCCGAGGCAGCGCCCAGTGCGGCCAGCACCAGGCCGGCTGCGGCGAGGGAACGCGGGGATACAAGACTCTTCATGACAGCTCCTTGGG
>CALRME020000146.1:0-7133 GCA_943369045.1 Sphingobacterium thalpophilum | reverse complement strand
GGCAGGAAGCGGCCGCTGGGCACCACGACGCCATTGGCGTAGACGCTTCCGGCCCACACCAGCGGCAGGGTCAGGACGGCAAAGCCCCAGGGCGCGGCGCCCAGATTGCCCAGCCCGCGGATCAGCACATTCGGCGGCTCCCAGGCGTCCCAGCGCGTGAAGTGCAGCACCGCAGACGTCAGCACGCACAGCCACACCAGCAGCCAGAGAAACCACAGGTGCATGGTGGCAGGGCCGGTTGGAATGTTCGGGCCGGCGGGCATGTAGGAGCGGTCCAGGCCCCAGGCGCCGGTGGCCATGCGGTTGACGTACAGCAAGGCCAGTGCAGCGCAGGCAAGGAACAGCGGCGGCCAGAACACGGCGAATGGAAGGGCCAGCCGCTTGAGCCGGTTTTCCAGCATGCCCTGCACGCCGCGCGAGCGCACCAGCTGGTGCACGAAGAAGCCCGCCAGGATGAAAAACACCGGCATCCGGAAGGAATGGATGAAGGCGGTGAGGAGGTCGGCCCACGGCGTGGTGCGCTCGTCGCGCCAGGGCAGGGGCGAGTCCTGCGTCAGGTGGATCGCACCCACATGCAGCACGATGCCGAGCCACATCATCAGCGCGCGCAGGTTGTCCAGCGCAACGAGGCGTTCTGCGGGGGGCGGGGATGCGGGCGTTTCCATGTTCGGCTCCAGGGTCTGGAACCGAATGTAGAACCTTACGTTACGTGAGGGTCAAGCGCTTTTTCTGCTTTCGTTCAAATACCCGCGCACCGCCGGGCTGAGCGACGATCCGGCCGCCAGCAGGGGCTCGGAGGCCCAGGCGGTCATGAGGCGCGCATGCAGTTGCGGATCGCCGCGCACCAGCTGGCCGATCAGGCCCATCCAGCGATTCACGGCGGCGCGGGCGGCGGCGCTGTCCACCGGAACCTTGTCCGCCATCAATTGCTTCACGTCCGCATCCAGCGCGCGCCAGTCGGCGGGCGCCACCTTGCCCATGCGTTTCAGGTCGCCGGGCTCCAGGTACTTCTCCATCAGCGCCATGCGCACGTCGATGGCCTTCATCATGTAGTCGATCATCGGACCCGAAGGCGCGTTGTTGCGCCCATGCGCCGAAGGCTCGTGGCGGAACATGTGGCCCCAGCGCTCCATCAGCTCGAAGTCGCCGTCCATCCAGACCAGCATCAGCGTCATCCAGCGGTTGACCAGCGGTTGCACTTCTACGCAGTCGATGGCGAGCTTGCGGTCCATCGCGTCCTGCACCTGGGCCATCAGCGGAATCCATTCGCCTTCGATCGGCTTCCAGTTTTCGAAAATGAACTTGAGCTCGGCGGCGGTGAAGTACTTGCCGTAGGTGGCCATCAGCGCCAGCGTGTCCAGCCAGTCCTTCATGTCGGGCTCCTCGCCCTTGACCAGGCCGTCGCGCATCAGCGAGAGGCGGCCACGCAACTCTGCCGAGCGGGCGATCTCCTGGTCCAGCGCCACCAGCTGCCGGTCGATGATGGCGGTGGCGCCACCCTCGCCGTCCAGCAGCCCGGCGATGTCACCCAGCGCCAGCCCCAGGTGCCGCAGCGCCTGGATGCCATGCAGGCGGGCCACGTCTTCGCGGCTGTAGAGGCGGTAGCCCGACTCCGACCGGCCCGAGGGCTTGAGCAGGTCGATGGCGTCGTAGTGGTGCAGCGTGCGCACCGTCAGGCCGGTGTGCTTTGCGAGCTCGCCGACCTTGAGCAGCATGGCTATGCCTGGATTACTTCTTGGCAGAGATCAGTTCGATCTCGAAGTTCAGCGTGGCATTCGGCGGAATCACGCCGCCCGCGCCGCGTTCGCCATAGGCAATCGCCGGCGGGCAGGTCAGTTTGGCCTTGCCGCCCGGCTTCATCAGCTGCACGCCTTCGGTCCAGCAGGCGATGACGCGGTTGAGGGGGAACTCGGTGGGCTCGCCACGCTTGTAGGAGCTGTCGAATTCCTTGCCGTCCAGGAAGGTGCCCTTGTAGTGGACCTTGACGGTGTCCGTGGCCGCGGGCGAGGCGCCGCTGCCGTCCTTGAGCGACTGGTAAATGAGGCCGCTCTTGGTGGTGACGGAGGCAGACTGGGCAAAGGCAGCGGAGATAGAAGCTGCTGCCAGCAGGCCGGCGGCAAGTGCGTTCAAGCGGATGTTCACGGGCATTTCCTTGAGGGTTCGGTTGCGATGGGGCAATGTTAACTGCGCCCTGCAGGCCGGCGCCGATGGCGATATGCTGGCCCACCCTTTTTGACTTCAGGAGCCGGATCATGACTTCCCCCATCCCCGCCACCGGCCTTCAGCTTCGCTCCATCGTCCAGAGCAGCGGCACGCTCGAACTCTCGCTGCTGGCCGTTCCGACGCCGCAACCGGCTGCAGACGAGGTCGTGATCCGCATCGAGGCCTCGCCCATCAACCCGTCGGACATAGGCCTGCTGTTCGGCGCGGCCGACATGGCGACCGCGAAAGCTTCGGCCAGGGACGGCCAGCCTGCCGTGACGGCGCAAGTCCCCGAACCGTTCATGAAAGCCATGGCCGGCCGGCTGGACCAATCGATGCCGGTCGGCAACGAAGGCGCCGGCACCGTCGTCGCCGCGGGCGAATCGGCCGCAGCCCAGGCCCTGCTGGGCAAGACCGTGGCCGTGCTGGGCGGCGCCATGTATTCGCAGTACCGTTGCGTCAAGGTCGAGCAATGCCTGCCCCTGCCTGAAGGCGCGACGGCAGCCGATGGCGCCTCCTGCTTCGTCAACCCGCTCACCGCCCTGGGTATGACCGAGACCATGCGCCGCGAAGGCCACAAGGCGCTGGTGCACACGGCCGCTGCCTCCAACCTGGGCCAGATGCTCAACCGCATCTGCATCAAGGACGGCATCGCCCTGGTGAACATCGTGCGCAAGCCGGAACAGGAAGAGCTGCTGCGCTCCATCGGTGCGCAATACGTGTGCAATGCCACGTCGCCCACCTTCATGGAAGACCTGACGCAGGCGCTTGTGGCCACCGGCGCAACCATCGCCTTCGATGCCACGGGCGGCGGCAAGCTGGCCGGCCAGATCCTGACCGCGATGGAAACCGCGCTGAACCGCACCGCCAAGGAATACAGCCGCTACGGCTCCACCACCCACAAGCAGGTCTACATCTACGGCGGGCTGGACACGCGCCCCACCGAGTTCAACCGCAGCTTCGGCATGGCCTGGGGCATGGGCGGCTGGCTGCTGTTCCCTTTCCTGCAGCGCGTCGGCGCGCATGTGGCGCAGTCGCTCAAGGCGCGCGTCGCGGCTGAACTCAAGACGACCTTCGCCAGCTACTACTCCAAAGAGATTTCGCTATCGGAAGCGCTGCAGCCCGACGTGATCGCTGTCTACAACCAGCGTGCCACGGGGACCAAGTACCTGATCAACCCGGCCAGGGGCTGAAAGCTCAAGCCGGTGGCTTGTCGGCCAGGATGAGCGAGATGCGGCGGCGGATGCGCGCCGCTTCCTCCGTTGCTCCCGCAGCATCTGCGCGCTGCAGTTGCACGCCCAGCCAGGCCAGCAGCGGCCGGCGCCAGCCCTGGGTCGATGCGGTCTCGATAGACGAGGCGATCGTTTCGGGTGTGGCGCGGCCGGCCTGGAACTGCACCCCTGCTGCAATGAGCCTGGAGAACGCGTCGGCCTTGCCCGCATCCACGGGCGACCCGCGACCGGCCAGGTAATCGGCATAGGCCCGCTCGGGGGCAGGTGCATCCTGGCGCAGCGCCTCGAAACCGGCGCAGGGCTCGAACACCAGCGCGGCGACGCGGGCCGCGCAGCGCGTCAGTTCCACCCGCGCGATCAGGTCGATCTTTCCCGTGGCGCCGACTTCGCGCCGGGCACGAGCGAACTCGGCCTGCTCCACGCGGGTGTTGCCTTCCATGTAGGCCGGCACAAACCGGTCCAGCGCGCCGCGCGCCTCCATTTGCCAGTCAGGCACCTTGGGCTTGTCGGCGCAGGCCGCGAGCAGCAGGGCTGCCGAAAGAACGAGCAGCTTTTTCATGGCAACTTGATTTCCGTGTCGCGCGCAAACGGCCATTTCCGGTTGATCTCATTGATCAGGCCATCGACCTTGCGCAGGCTGGCCTCCACGTCGGCGCGTAGCAGGCCGAAATCGGCTGTCGCTGTCTTCACGTTGCTGCCCACCGCCTGGGCCTCGACCAGCACCGCATCGACCTTCTTCAGGCTGGTGCGCGCTTCCGCAAGCAAGCCATTGAGCTGCTGCACCGTGGCCTTGGCCTCGGGCATCACGCCGTCCTTGCCGAACACCTGTGTGTCGGCCTTGGCCGCGAGGCCGTCCACCCGCGCCGCGAGCGTGTCGATGCGTGCCAGCAGCGCGTTGGTGCGGTCCAGCGTCGCGAGGATCTTCTTCGAATCGTCTTCGTTGCCCATCAGCACGCCCAGGGCGCCTTGCGGGCCCTTGAGCTTGGCCGTCAGGGCCTCGACATTGGACAGGCTCTTGCCCAGTGCCGCATCCTTGTCGGTCAGCGCGTTCAGGTTTTCCAGCAGGTCTTTGGCGGCCGCGATCACCTTGGGAATCTCGGCCGTATTGTCGCCCCGCAGCACGGGCCGCGTGGCGCCGTCTGGCATTTGCGGGTCGGCCAGCACGCCGCTGTACGCGCGGATGTTGGTGCCGCCCACGATGCCACGCACCAGCGTGAAGATGCTGGTGGTACGCAACCAGTGCGCTTCGCGCGTAGGTACGTCAACGTGGATGCGCACATTGCCGTCGGGCGCCAGCTCGATGCGGCTCACCCGGCCGATCGGGAAGCCCGAAAAGGTCATGTCCATGCCGACCACAACGCCCTCGGAATCGTCGGATGTGAGCACCAGGCGTTGCGTGGGTTCGAAGGCGCCGCGCGCATACATCAGGTAAACCACCGAGCCAGCCACCAGCAGCGCCGTGAACAGCAGAAGCAGGCGCGCCTTCCACTCCAGATGCGCGACGTTGCCGGCCAGGTCGGCCGGCTCGGGCATGGGCGGCACCTGCTTGGGGACAGGCTCAGGCGGGGGAAGGGAAGGTTCGGCCATGGGGATCAATAGTAGTTGCCCACCAGCGACAGCATTTCAAGCAGGACCAGCACGGCGAACATGCGCACCAGGCCCTGCAGGGCCGCGCTGGCATGCGAGCCGTCACTGGCCACCTCGAACTGGCTGGCGGCCATGGGAATGGTGGAAGCGGCCAGGCTGAAGAACAGCGTCTTGAGCATGAAGATCAGCGACACCGAGGGGTTGAAGACATGGCCGAACATCCGCGTGTAGGCCGGAACGCCCGCGATTGTGAAGCCGTAGACCGCGATGTAGGCCAACACGGCTGCCACCACGCAGCTGAGCGCGGCGAGCGTGATGGTGGAAAAGATGCCGGCAATCACGCGCGGCAGCACCTCACGCGCCACCGGGTCGATGCCCTGGCGGTGCAGCTCGGCGAAACGGCCGGTGCGCCGCATCTCAGACAGCGCGGCGCCGTTGGGGATGGTGCATCGCAGCGCTACGAACAGGGCGGCGGTGAGCGGGATGAGTTCGAGCACCAGCACCCGCACCACCATCTCCAGCGCATAGCGCGAGAGGCCGTAGCTCAGCGCGGTGACGACGACGATGCGCGTGATCACCAGCGTGAGCAGCGCGCACAGCACGGTAAAGCCCCAAAGGATGGGAGCCGTGTCCATGTACAGGTGCCGGGCCATGGCGCGGCGGTTGCCAGTCGTGTAGCTGGAGGGCATGGCCGCCATCACCAGCAGCATGGCCGAAAAATGCAGGATGCTCCACCAGGCGGTGATGCGGTCCCTTGCCCAGCGCAACGGCGCCTGACTCCAGTGCCTGGAGACGGTATAGCTGGCGGGCGTTTCGCTCATGCGGCCATGATAGCCTCGGGTTTCGCTCGCGGTGTTACCAGTGCCCTGTGCGCGCCAGCTGCGGCGCCATTTCGGCTTCGCCCCAGCGCAGCGGCAGCGCGCCCTCCACCCGCCGCACCGACGTGACGGCGAAATGCAGCAGCCGCTGCGCGCCTTCGAAGGCTTCGACCTCCGGCCCGTCCCAGGTGATGCGGGCCCGCGCGGCCACATACAGCAATTCACCCGATTCGAAATCTATGAACAGCAGGCCACAGCGCGGGTTCAATGCGATGTTGCCCAGCGTGTTGAAAAAGTAGTTGCCCAGGAAGTCGGGCACTGTGAGTGACCCCTCGCCATCGATGCGCACAAAGCCGGGCTTGCCGCCGCGGTGCGACACGTCGACGCCATGCGCGGGGCCGCCGGCATGCAGGGCCTGCGGATGCGCAGTGGCGATGTAGAAAGTGTCGGCGCGGGCGATCAGGGCGCGGGCCGCCTCGTCCAGCGCCCCGCTCTCGTGAAGAACCGGTCCGTGCCGCGCGGCAACGAACTGCGGCTCGCGCGCCTGGATGTATTGGGGGCAGTTGCCAAAGCTCGGGCCCACCTGCACGGTGAACGTCCCGTCGGCAACTGACGCGACCGTGCCATTCATGCGGTTGCGTCTGCGTGTGTGAGGCTCTATCCCCAGCAGCCCGATGGGCGCGCCTTCGATGAGCGCCTGTGCCAGCGGGTCATGCGGCTGAGGCCAGGCCTTGACCTGCAGCTGCTGTGGATCAGGCGAACTGATGAACCCCTGCGGGCGCGCCAGCACCGAGGCCCACGGCTGGCCCTGCGCATCCACGCTCCCCGCCACCACAAAAGGCAGTTGCGCGAAGAACTGGCGGTGCTGCTCGGGCATGTGGTCGCGGATGACCCGCGATGCGATCTGCGCGAGCTTGTCGTACGAGCCGGCACGCTTTTGCAGCGCGATCTCGCCCTCGTGGAAGGTGCCGGTGGCAAGCGCAGTGTCCATCACGCGTTCAACCCGACGGGCGACGAGATCATGGGCACGAAGCCCGGCAGGGCTTCAATGCGCCGCAGCCAGGCACGCACATTGGCATAGGGCTCCAGCGACACATTGCCCTCGGGCGCATGCGCGGTGTAGCTGTAGTTGGCGATGTCGGCCAGCGTAGGCTGCTCTCCGGCCAGGAAGGGTTGCGTGGCCAGGTGGGCGTCCATCACCGCCAGCAACGCGTTGGCGCGCGCCATCGGCTCGACGGGGTCGATCGCACGCTTGAACAGCACGATGACGCGCGCCACCGACGCGCCCGTGGCC
>CALRME020000145.1:0-7137 GCA_943369045.1 Sphingobacterium thalpophilum | reverse complement strand
ACCCGCGGGCTGGTCCGCATCGGCGCTGTCGGCGCCGCCATGGCGGGTTGGCTGACGTGGGCCTTGCCGCCCTTTGCCGCGGCGCATCCGGACATCGCGCTCGACATCCTGGAGGTCAGGGCTGACGACATCCTCGGCCTGATCGAGCAGGGCCGCACTGATCTGCTGCTGTGCCGGGAGCCGCCCTCGCTGCCCGGCAGCCACGTCTTCACGCCGGTGCTAGAGGACAGGTTCGTCGTCGCGGCGCGCACCGATCATCCACTGGCCGCGTTGGCGGCCGTGCCCGACAGCCTGCTGGCCGCGCACACCTGGCTCACGCCGCCGCTGACCGGCATCGCTCCGCAGGAAACCGCCGAGCTGTTCGCCCGGCTGGGCGGCACGCCGTCAACCTGCCAGATTTCCAGCAGTTCCGTGCTGGTGGCCCACGCGCTGCTCGAGCACAGCGACATGCTGGTCCTGACACCGTACAACCTGATCCGCCCGCTGGTCGACAAAGGCCTGCTTGCCGTGCTGCGTACCGAACCCGTACCACTGGCACCATTGGGGATCGTGGCGAGCCGCGATGCGGGGATGCAGCCCGCGTCGGCGCTGGCACGAACGCTTCGCGGCCTTCGCGACCGGGTGCCGTCCTGGCAAGCCATCCGCTTTGACACAGGGTTACAAGAGGATGAGCTACCCTAGTCTCCTGCACAGGGGAGTCAAGCGTGGGCCATATTCCAGGAATCTTCATTGCCGCGCTCGCCGCGGCTTTTTCGTTGCCGGCGAATGCCTTGCAGGTGGTCGCCCTGTCACCGCAGGGCGAAGTCGCCCGGGTGCGGCAGGTGGCGGTCAAGTTCGACGAAGGTGCTGTCAATTTCGGTGACCCGAAGGCGGCCGCGCCAGTCTCGCTCAGTTGCAGCGATGCCCAGGCCACCAAAGGCAACGGCCGCTGGACCAGCGAACGCGAATGGGTGTTCGACTTTGAAGAAGACCTGCCGCCCGGTGTCTCGTGCAGCCTGCAGGCCCGCGCCGGCCTGAAGTCACCCAAGGGCGCGGAGCTTTCGGGCAAGACGGCCTGGCAGTTCAACACTGGCGGCCCGTTCGTGCAGCAGTTGCGCCCGGGCGCGGGCACGCGTATCGACGAGGAACAGTATTTCGCCGCCGTGCTCAACGGCGCCGCCACGCCTGCCAGCGTTCAGGCCAACCTGTGGTGCTCGGTCGAAGGCCTGGGCGAGCGCGTGCCGGTGCGCATGATCGAAGGCCAGGACCGCATCGAACTGCTCAAGGCGCTGCGCTGGGACAAGGCCGCCGAAAAAGAGCCGCAGCGCTACATCAGCTTCGCCTGCAACCGGCGCCTGACGCCCGCCTCCAAGATCCAGCTCGTCTACGGCAAGGGTGTGGCCACGCCCTCGGGCATAGCCAACTCCGTCGAAAAGCGCTTCAACTTCCAGGTGCGCGAGCCCTTCGCGGCCAGCTTTACCTGTGAGCGCGAAAACGCCCAGGCCGCCTGCCTGCCGATCCGCCCGATGTCGCTCTCGTTCAATGCGCCGGTGCCGCGCAAGCTGGCCGAGCAGGTCCGGCTGAAGTCGGACAAGGAGACGCTCAAGCCCAGCTTCGACAAGGAAGACAGTGACGGCGACAACGTGGTCACCGGCATCAGCTTCAAGGGCATCTTCGCGGAGCAGACCCAGTTCACGATGGAGTTGCCAAAGGACTTCAAGGACGCGTCCGGCCGCGCGCTGCGCAACGCCGACAGCTTCCCGCTCAAGGTCGCAACCGGGCCGATGCCGCCGCTGGCCAAGTTCGCGGCCGTGCCGTTTGGCATCGTCGAACGCTTTGCCGAGCCCGAAGGCGGCGCCATGCTTCCGGTGACGCTGCGCAATGTGGAGCCCGTGCTGCAGGCCAAGGCGATGGCGCCGGGCAAGGTCAGCGAAACCCAGCCCAAAACCGACGCGGAGATCATTGCCTGGTTCCGCAAGGTGCAGCGTTACGACCGCTTCCTGGTCAACCGCAAGCTGGCGGCACGCGACGTAAAGGGTCCGCTGCCCAAGGCCTTGAGCAAGGAAGAGCAGGCCACGGTGCAGTCGCGCATGGTCTCGCTGCTGGCTGGCCAGCCAAACGTCAAGACGCTGGACCTGCCCAAGCCGGCGGGCGACCCCAGGCCCTTTGAAGTCGTCGGCATTCCGCTCTCACCCGGCTTTCATGTAATCGAGATCGCCTCGCAGCAGCTTGGCGCTTCGCTGCTGGACGAGCGCCACGGCGCGCCTCGCACCATGCACGTTCGCACTTCGGCGCTGGTGACCAACCTGGGCGTGCACTTCAAGCTGGGCCGCGAGAACGCGCTGGCCTGGGTGACCACGCTGGACAAGGCCGCGCTGGTGCCGGGCGCCACGGTGCGCGTTTCGGACTGCAACGGCAAGGAACTGGCCACGGGCACCACCAACGCGCAAGGCGTGGCCGAGATCAAGGGCCTGAGCCCGCAGGCGCCCAGGTGCGCCGGCGAAGAGGAATACCGCGAGGCCTACTTCGTCAGCGCAAGGGCCAAGGATGCGACCGGCGTGGAAGACATGGCCTTCACCTGGAGCGACTGGTACAAGGGCATAGAGCCCTGGCGTTTCAACGCACCCACCAGCCGCGACCCGCAGCCCGATGAGCGCGCCCACACCATCTTCGACCGCACCCTTCTGAGGGCCGGCGAGACCGTGTCGATGAAGCACATCATTCGCAGCGAAACCCGCACCGGCTTCGGCTTGCCGGCCACCGCGCCGGGCAACCTGGTTGTCACCCACGTGGGCAGCGGCCAGCAGTACCAGCAGCCCGTCACCTGGCGCAAGACGCCCAGCGGCGGCCAAAGCGCGGAAAACACTTTCCAGGTGCCGCCGGCCGCCAAGCTGGGCATGTACCAGGTGGAGCTGAAAGACGCGGACGGCAAGCGCGGCTTCACCAGTGGCGAGTTCCGGGTCGAGGAGTTCCGCCTGCCGGTGCTGGAAGGCCGCGTGACGCCGACGGAGAAGAAGGCGCTGGTCAACGTCAAGACCCTGCCCACCGACGTGCAGGTCAACTACGTGAGCGGCGGCGGCGCAGCCAACCTGCCGGTGCGCGTCTCGGCCATGGTTCGCGGCAAATACCTGTCGTACGCCGACCACGAAGAGTTCAGCTTCCAGCCGCCGCGCAAGGGTGAAGGCTCGGGCAGCGGCGAGGAAGAAGCCACCGCCTCGCAGGACGCCAAGGTGATCGCCGACAAACTGGCCGTGACGCTGGACCGCAATGGCGCGGGCAAGCTGACCATTCCCGATGTGCCGGCCTCGAAGCAGCCGCAGGAGCTGGTGCTGGAAGCCTCGTACGCCGACCCGAACGGCGAGGTGCAGACGCTGCGCAGCGTCAACACGCTGTGGCCCGCCGCGGTGGTGGCCGGCATCCGGACCGAGGGCTGGGTGTCGGCCAGCCAGAAGATCAAGTTCCAGGCGCTGGCGCTGGGCCTGGACGGCAAGCCGCAGGAAGGCGTGTCGCTGGAAGTCAAGGCCGTGGCGCGCATCACCACCACCAGCCGCAAGCGCATGGTGGGCGGCTTCTACACCTACGACAACAAGACCGAAGTGAAGGACCTGGGCAACATCTGCACCGGCAAGAGCGATTCGCGCGGCCTGCTGCTGTGCGAGGCCAAGCTGGGCGAGCCCGGCCAGGTGGAGCTGATCGTGACGGCGCGCGATGCGCAGAACCAGAGCATCCAGGCCGCGAGCTCGGTCTGGGTCACCAAGCAGGGCGAGCTGTGGTTCGGCGGCGAGAACCACGACCGCATCGACCTGCTGCCCGAGAAGAAGAGCTACCAGCCGGGCGAGACGGCCAAGTTCCAGGTGCGCATGCCGTTCCGCTTTGCCACCGCGCTGGTGACGGTGGAGCGCGAAGGCATCATCGAAACGCAGGTGGTGCAGCTCAACGGCCAGGACCCGACGTTGTCGGTGCAGATCAAGGATGGGTGGGGCCCGAACGTTTACGTGAGCGCGCTGGTGCTGCGCGGGCGGCTGCGCGAAGTGCCTTGGTACAGCTTCTTCACCTGGGGCTTCAAGGCGCCGCGCGAGTGGTGGACTTCGTTCTGGTACGAGGGCCGCGAATACGTGGCGCCCACGGCGCTGGTCGATTTGAGCAAGCCTGCCTTCCGCCTCGGCCTGGCCGAAATCCGCGTGGGCACCAAGGCACACCAGCTCGACGTGAGCGTGAAGGCCGACAAGGAAAGCTACCCGGTGCGCGGCCAGGCGCGCGTGACCGTGACAGTGAAGCTGCCCAACGGCCAGCCGGCAGCCAATGCCGAAGTGGCGCTGGCCGCGGTGGACCAGGCACTGCTGGAGCTGATGCCCAACACCAGCTGGAACCTGCTGGACGCGATGCTGCAGCGCCGCTCCTGGGGCGTGGAAACCTCGACGGCGCAGATGGAAATCATCGGCAGGCGGCACTTCGGCCGCAAGGCCGTGCCGGCCGGTGGTGGCGGCGGTCGCAGCCCGACGCGCGAGCTGCTGGACACGCTGCTGCTGTGGAACCCCAAGCTGGTGCTCGATGCCAACGGCCAGGCCGTGGTGACGGTGCCGTTGAACGACGCGCTGACATCCTTCAAGATCGTTGCAGTTGCTGACGCAGCGACGGGCCTGTTCGGCACCGGCCAGACCACCATCAAGTCCACGCAGGACCTGCAGATCATCAGCGGCCTGCCACCGCTGGTGCGCGAAGACGACCAGTTCCGCGCGCAGGTCACGCTGCGCAATACCACCCAAAAGCCCATGAAGGTGGAAGTGGCGCCGCGCGCGACCCTGCTCACGCTGGACAAGCAGACGGTGGACATCCCGGCCGGGGAATCGCGCGAGGTGGCGTGGACCGTCAGCGCACCGGCGCAGCTGGCCGCGACGCGGGCCGAAGCCATCCTGTGGGAGATCGAGGCCAAGGACACAGTGAGCGGCGCGCGCGATGCGCTCAAGGCGCGCCAGCGCATCGTGCCTGCGGTGCCGATCACGGTGCAGCAGGGCACGCTGGTGCAGCTGGACGCGCCCTACTCGCTCGCGGTGGCACCGCCGGTCGATGCCTTGCCGGGACGAGGCGGATTGAAGCTGTCGCTGCAACCGAAGCTGGCAGAAGGCCTGCCGGGCGTGCGCGACTGGTTCGTCAACTACCCCTTCATCTGCCTGGAGCAAAAGACCAGCAAGTCCGTGGGCCTGCGCGACGGCAAGCTCTGGCAGGGCGTGGTCGCGCAGATCCCCTCTTACCTGGACGGCGACGGCCTGGCCAGCTACTTCCCGCCGCGCGACGGCGAGGCCAACCGCGGCAGCGACGTGCTGACGGCTTACCTGCTGGCGGCCACGCATGAAGCGGCTTCGCTGAACGCAGCGTTTGCATTGCCCGACGAGGTGCGCGCGCCGATGGAGCGCGGGCTGATCGCGTTTGTGGAAGGCCGCATCCAGCGCGAGTTCTGGAGCCCGCGCAAGGACCTGGACGTGCGCAAGCTCGGCGCCATCGAAGCGCTCTCGCGTTACGGCAAAGCGCAGGGCCGCATGGTGGGGAGCATCACGATTGCGCCCAACCAGTGGCCCACCAGCGCAGTGATCGACTGGCTGGGCATCCTGCGCCGCGTGGCCGACGTGCCGCAGCGCGAGCAGCGCATTGCCGAGGCAACGCAGGTGCTGCGATCGCGCCTGTCGTACCAGGGCACCAAGGTGCTGTTCAGCACCGAGCGCGACGACTACTGGTGGTGGCTGATGGCCAACGGCGACGTGAACACCGCGCGCCTGATCCTGGCCGTGATGGACGACCCGGCCTGGAAGGACGACATGGGCCGCCTGGCCAACGGCTTCATCGGCCGCCAGCAGAAGGGCGCGTGGATGACGACCACGGCCAACCTCTGGGGCGGCCTGGCGCTGGAGAAGTTCTCGGCGAAGTTCGAGGCCACGCCGGTGGCGGGGACGACGCGGGCAACGATGGGCACGTCCACGGCCAGCGTGGACTGGGCCCGTGCTGGTGCGGCGAAGTCCACCTTCCTGCCGTGGAGCAAGGAAATGGCGAAGGACACGCTGGCCGTGACGCACCAGGGCACGGGCAAGCCCTGGCTGACGCTGCAATCGCTGGCGGCCATCGACCTGAAGGCGCCGTTTGCGGCCGGTTACCAGATCAAAAAGACCATCACGCCGGTGGAGCAGGCCGTCGCGGGCAAGTACAGCCGCGGCGACGTGCTGCGAATCTCGCTGGAAGTGAACGCGTCTTCGGACATGACCTGGGTGGTGATCACCGACCCGATTCCCGGCGGCGCGACCATCCTCGGCGGCGGGCTGGGCCGAGATTCGCAGATCGCCACGACCGGCGAGAAGAAAACCGGCGCGGGCTGGGCCGCTTTCGAGGAACGCAGCTTCGAATCCTTCCGCTCCTACTACGAGTACCTGCCCAGGGGCGTGGTGAAGATGGAATACACCGTGCGCCTGAACAACGTGGGTGACTTCGCCCTGCCGCCCAGCCGGGTGGAGGCCATGTACGCGCCTGAGATGTTCGGCGAGGCGCCCAATGCGCGGGTGAAGGTGGAGGCGGGCCGGTGAAATTGCGCGCAGCGTTACTCCTTGCGGCGCTGGCTGCTGGGGGCGCGCACGCCCTGCCCTCCTACGACGAAGTGCGCGCCGCGCACCAGCCGTCGGACACGCTCATCGTCGACCGCAATGGCGAAGTGATCCACCGCCTGCGCACCGACGCCACCGTGCGGCGCGGCCAGTGGGTGGCGCTGGCAGACGTCTCGCCCGCGCTGCGCACGGCCATGGTGCTGTCGGAAGACAAGCGCTTTTACGAGCACAGCGGCGTGGACTGGCGCGCTGTCTCATCCGCTGCCTGGGGCAACCTGTGGAACCAGCGCACGCGCGGCGCATCCACGCTGAGCATGCAGCTGGCAGGCCTGCTCGATGGTGACTGGAAACAGGGAGCAGGCGGGCGCAACATCGTGCAGAAGGCCGGCCAGACGGTGGTCGGGCAGGTGCTGGACCGGCGCTGGCGCAAGGACCAGATCCTGGAGGGCTACCTCAACCTCGTTCCCTTCCGCGGTGAGCTGGTGGGCATAGACGCTTTGTCGCGCACGCTTTTCGGAAAGGCTGCGCACGGGCTGGACGAGCGCGAGGCCGCGATCGCCGCGTCGCTTGT
>CALRME020000144.1:0-7253 GCA_943369045.1 Sphingobacterium thalpophilum | reverse complement strand
CGCGCTAAAACGGCCCGTCGAACTTCACCGGCGCCGAGTTGCCGCCCTTGCGGCGCACGACCACGGTACCGGCGATCTTGTCCTGCCAGCCCTGCTTTCGGCTGTCGAAGGCCACCCAGAGGATGCCGATGAAAAACGGGATCATGGCTGCGAAGTAGCCCAGGTAGCGCAGCAGCAACTGCCCGGTGGTGCACTTGCCGCCGGTGCGGGCATCGACGATGCGGGCGCCGATGGCCATCTTGCCGGGCGTGGCCTGCCGCGCGATCCAGAACCAGACAATGGCCACGGCCGGGAACACCCAGGAGATCAGCACATCGGCCACGCCGTGCACCGTCTCTTCGCTGTCCCAGTAGTCGCCGCCGTAAAACCAGGCCAGCAGCGGCAAAGTCACCAACCCCACCAGGATGGAATCGATCACCGCCGCCCAGGTGCGGATCCAGAAGCCCGCGTATTCGAGCTGCGAGGTGTCAACGGGTTCGGTTTGCGGTGTGTCCATCGGGCCATGATAGCCGCCGATATCATGTGTGTCCGACATCCAGGAGACGCACTTGAAGTACACGAAGAACATCCTCGCCGCCCTGCTCGTGGGCGCCGGCACGACCTTTTGCATGGTGGCCCACGCCGCCTTCCCCGACAAGCCGATCCGCGTGGTGATCGGCTTCCCGGCCGGCGGCCCCCTCGACCAGCATGCGCGCCTGCTGTCGGACAAGCTGCAGGCCGTGCTGGGCCAGCCCATCATCATTGACTACAAGTCCGGCGCCGGCGGCACCGTGGGCGCGCAGGAAGTGATGAAGGCGCCGGCCGACGGCTACACGCTGATGCTGGCCAACACGGGAGTGATGGTGATCAACCCTGGCCTCTACAGCAAGCTGCCCTACAACACCACGCGCGACTTCACCCCGATCGCCCGCACCGCCATGCAGCCGCTGGCCCTGCTGGTCAACCCGAAGATGCCGGTGAACAGCCTCAAGGAATTTGTCGACTACGCGCGCACCCGGCCCGGCCAGGTGAACTACGGCTCGGCCGGCAACGGCGGCATCAGCCACCTGGTGCCCGAGATGTTCAAGAACGCCACGGGCCTGTTCATGGTCCACATCCCCTATCGCGGCAGCGCGCCGGCCTTCACCGACCTGATGGGCGGGCAGGTGCAGTTCATGGCCGAGTCGATCCCGCAGGCGGCCAACTACCACAAGCAGGGCAAGGTCAAGGCCCTGGCCGTGACCAGCGCCCAGCGCAACCCGGCCCTGCCCGACACGCCCACGGTGATCGAGAGCGGCCTCAAGGGCTTTGAGGTGGTGGGCTTCTACGGCTTCCTGGCGCCGGCGAATTTGCCCAAGGACGTGACGGCCAAACTGAGCGACGCCTTCAAGCAGGTGCTGACCAACCCCGAGGTGCGCAACCGCATGGTCACGCAGGGCGCCGACCCGGCCTTTCTGGGCAGCGAAGACTTCGGCAAGTTCCTCACCGCCGAAATGCCGCGCTGGGCGGACGCTGTGAAGAAATCGGGCGCCAAGCTGGACTGAACGAAGCTGGACGAGCGACATGACCGACCTCTGGCGACTTGGCGCAGCGGAACTGGTTGAAGGCTACCGCAGCGGTGCCTTCACGCCGGTGGATGCGCTGGATGCGTGCTTCGCGCGCGTCGACGCCTGGCAGCCCCACACCAACGCCTTTGTGCTGCAGGACCGCGCCGGCGCGCGCCAGGCTGCCGGCGCCAGCCGCCTGCGCTGGGCCGGCGGCAAGCCGCTCAGTGCCCTGGACGGCGTGCCCATCAGCCTGAAAGACAACCTGCATGCCGCCGGCTGGCCCACCAGCTGGGGCAGCCGCCTGTTGCAGGGCTTTGTGGCGCGGCGCGACGAATTGCCAGTCGCCCGGCTGCGCGCCGCCGGTGCCGTGCTGATGGGTAAGACCAACCTGCCCGAATTCGCGATGCAGGGCACCACGCACAACATCGTTCACGGCACTACCCGCAACCCGTGGAATGTTGCGCTGACCCCGGGCGGTTCGTCCGGCGGTGCCGTGGCTGCAGTGGCATCAGGCTGCGGCCCGCTGGCGCTGGCCACCGACGGCGGCGGCTCGATCCGCCGGCCGGCCTCGCACACCGGGCTGGTGGGGTTCAAGCCTTCGTCCGGGCTGGTGCCGCGGGAACACGGGCTGCCGGAAATCTTCCTGGACTTTGAAGTAGCGGGCGCGATAGGCCGCACGGTGGGCGATGTCGCGGCGCTGACCTCGGTGCTCGCTGGGGGGATGGCGGCGGCCGCGGCCACGCCTTCGCGCATTCTTTTTGTTCCGCGCTTTGCCTCGCATCCCGTGGACCCGGGCATTGCGGCGCAAGTCCGGCAGGCGGCAGCGCAGTGGCAGGCCATGGGCCATGCGGTTGAAGAAGCCGCCTCTTTCGACCTCGCGGAGAAGGTAACGGCGATGTGGCCTACGCTATCGGCCGCCGGCCTGGCGTGGTTGCTGGGGGAGGCCAGCGCCCATCCTGAATTCCAGCTGGGCCCGGACGAACTGCCCGACATCATGCTGTGCACCGAGGCCTCGCAGGCCGTGCTGCGCGATGGCCTGGCAGCGGAAGGCGCGGCGGTGTTCGAGCTGTTCGCGGCCATTCAGGCTCACAAGCTGAACCTGCAAAAGCTCTTTGAGAGCCACGACTTCATCCTCACACCCGCCACGGCCGCCCTGCCCTGGCCCGCCAAAGACACGCACCCCGTGCTGATCGATGACCAGGCCGTGGGGCCGCGCGGCCATGCGGTCTTCACGGCGTTTGCCAATGCGGCGGGCCTGCCGGCGATCGCCCTGCCCTGCGGCTTCGTGCAGGGACTGCCCACAGGCTTCCAGCTGTTGGGCAAGCCGGGTTCGGATGCGCAGCTGCTGGCAATGGCGCGCGCTTACGAAACAGCTCACCCCTGGGCCAGTGCCTGGCCCGAACTGCCCGCATGAACACACCAGACCCAGCTCAGACTTTTGCAGAGCGCCTCCTCGCCACGCGCAAGGGCACACCGCCCGCGCAGTGGCGCGACGTGCTTCCCGCTGACCGTGCGGGCGCCTATCGCGTGCAGGACGCGACGGCATCGCAGCTGGGCCCCATCGGCGGCTGGAAAGTCGGCGCCAAGGGGCCGGATGTGGAGCCCGCCTGCGCGCCCATGCCGGCCTCCGGCCTGCTGCCCAGCGGCAGCACCTTTGCCGGGCCGCCCTGGAACCTGCGCGGTGTGGAAGTGGAAGTTGCTTTCCGCCTGGCCCGCGACCTCACGCCGGCCGATGACCGCATGGGCGCCGCCGACCTGGCATCGGCGATCGACTGCGTGCTTCCGGTGATCGAGGTTGTCGAAACCCGGCTGGCCGACTGGCGCGAAGCCGGCCCGCTGGCGCAACTGGGCGACCTGCAAAGCCACGGCGCGCTGGTGCTGGGTTCCCCTTCCACGCTCGGGCCCAAAGACGTGGACCTGCGCACCGTGCAGGCCTACCTGGCCTTCGACGGCCAGCCGGTGGCCAGCACCCGTGGCGCCAACCCGGCCGCCGATGTCTGGCGCATGCTGGCCTGGCTGGCATTCCATTGCGTGCAGCGCGGCCAGCCACTGCGGGCGGGCCAGGTCGTCACGACCGGCTCCTGCACCGGCATGCTGTTCGCACCGGAAGGTGCACGCGTGCAGGCGCAACTCACCGCAATCGGCCTGGTCGAGCTCCAGTTCTAGGCGCCGCTTCACCAGCTTGGTGCAGCCCATCCCGCAAAACCGCGGGAAACCCCCGTGTTTGGTGCACATATCTTGTATACCACTGGCACGGCTCCTGCTATACATTGACCAGACATGGCCACATCCTCCGCAGAAATCAGCGACCGCATCCTTGAAGCGGTCATGGCCCGCAAGCTTGCGCCCGGCTCCCGCCTGGGCGAGCAGCAGCTGGCCATGCTGTTCGACTGCAGCCGCACCATCGTGCGCGAGGCGCTGATGCGGCTGGCGGCACGCGGCATCGTCACCGTCAGCGCCCGGCGTGGCTGGTACGTGATCGAGCCCTCACAGGACGAAGCCCGCGAGGCTTTCGAGGCAAGGCGCGTGATTGAAACCGGCCTGATCCGCAGCACCGGCGTCGTCGACAAGGCCGCCATCAAGCGCCTGCGCGGCCACCTGGCGCGCGAGAAGGCCGCCGTGGCCGGCACCGATATTGGTGCGCGCAGCTTCCTGCTGGGCGACTTCCACGTCTGTCTGGCGGAATGTCTTGGCAACAGCCTGCTGGCCGAGACCCTGCGCGACTTCACCGCCCGAACCACGCTGATTGCCATGCGCTATCAGTCACCGGAAGACGCGGCCCAGTCGTGCTCAGAACACGTGCAAATCGTGGCCGCGCTGGAGGCCGGCGACCTGGCCACCGCCGAAAAGCTGATGGCAGCCCACCTGAGCACCTGGCAGCTCAAGCTGCGCCTGCCTGCCGACGCCGACCCGCTGGCCCAGCTGCGCGACGCGCTGGCGCCGCTGAACCAGGGCAAGGCACAAGACTTGCATACAAGCGATGCATCCGATTCACCCCCGGCCCGCAAACCGCGGCCTCCCCGTTCGACCTACCTAGGAGAAGTGTTATGACCCCCAGCAAACGCAATTTTTCGCTAGCCCTGGCAGCAGTCGCCCTTTTCGCCGCCGCCGGCGTGCAGGCCCAGACGGCGCTTGACGACGTGATGAAGGCCAAGGAAATCAAGATCGCCATCCCCACCGATTTCCCGCCCTACGGCTTCGTCGGCACCGACCTCAAGCCCCAGGGCCTGGACATCGACATGGCCAACTACATCGCCGCCAAGCTGGGCGTGAAGGTCGAGCTGCTGCCCGTCACCACGGCCAACCGCATCGCCTACCTGCAGACCAAGAAAGCCGACCTGGTGATCTCCACCCTGGGCAAGAACCCCGAGCGCGAAAAGGTGATCGACTTCACCGCCGCCTACTCGCCCTTCTTCATCGCCGTGTTCGGCCCCAAGACCACGGCCGTCAAGGCGCCGGCCGACATGGCGGGCAAGTCGATCGCCGTCACCCGCGGCTCAGTTGACGACATGGAGCTGACCAAGGTCGCACCGGCCTCCACCGAGCTGCGCCGCTTCGAGGACAACAACTCCACCGTCTCCGCCTTCGTGGCCGGCCAGACCCAACTGCTGGCCACCAGCGCGCAGGTCGCAGGCGCCATGATGTCCAAGAACCCGCAACTGGGCACCGAATACAAGTTCGTGCTGAAAGATTCGCCGAACTTCATCGGCGTGGGCAAGGGCGAAGACAAGCTGCGCCTGAAGGTCAACGAGATCCTGGCCGACGCCAAGAAGAGCGGCGACATCGACAAGATGGCCAACAAGTGGCTGGGACGCCCGGCCGGCGACCTGCCCAACTAAAAGCCCAGGAGGCCCGGCATGCGCGTCGCCTTCGACTTCCTGTCCATCCTCGCCGAGTGGCCGATGCTGCTCAAGGGCGTGGCCTGGACGCTGGGCCTGACAGTTGTCTCCGCCGTCATCGGCGTGGTCGTGGGTGTGGCCTGCGCCTGGGCCCGCACTTATGGCGCGGCCTGGCTGAAATTCGTGACGGGCACCTATGTGGAGCTGATCCGCAACACGCCCTTCATCGTGCAGCTGTTCTTCGTGTTCTTCGGCCTGCCGGCCGCGGGCGTGAAGCTGTCACCCGAGGTGGCGTCCATCATTGCGATGGTGATCAACCTGGGTGCGTACGCAACGGAAATCATCCGCGCCGGCATTGAAGCAACACCCAAGGGACAGATCGAGGCAGCCCAGAGCCTGGCGCTGAACCGCACGCAGATCTTCATGCGCGTGGTGGTGCCGCCGGCGCTGCGCAAGGTGTGGCCATCGCTGGTCAGCCAGATCATCATCGTGATGCTGGGCTCGGCCGTCTGCGGCCAGATCTCGACACAGGAGCTGAGCTACGCCGCCAACCTGATCCAGAGCCGCAACTTCCGCGCTTTCGAAGCCTTCATCGTCGCCACCGCCATCTACCTGGCCCTGTCGATCGGCGTGCGCAAGCTGTTGAACTGGCTGGGCCCGAAATTCCTGTTCGGAAGGTAAGGCCATGGTTGAATTTACCGTCTGGGACATCTTCCGCAACCTGCTGCTGGCCGCGCGCTGGACCGTAGCGCTGTCGCTGATCGCCTTCATTGGCGGCGGCCTGGTGGGCGCCGGCCTGCTGATCGCAAGGCTGACCAAGGCGACGTGGGCGCACAAGCTGGTGGGCGGCTATGTGGCGCTGTTCCAGGGCACGCCGCTGCTGATGCAGCTGTTCCTGGCCTACTTCGGCATTGCCCTGTTCGGCATCAACACCTCGCCCTGGGTGGCGGCCGCTGTGGCGCTGACGCTCTACACCAGCGCCTTCCTCACCGAGATCTGGCGCGGCTGCGTGGCCTCCATTCCCAAGGGGCAATGGGAGGCAGCACAAAGCCTGGCCATGAACTTCCGCGAGCAGTTGCGCCACGTGGTGCTGCCCCAGGCCGTGAAAATCGCCATCCCGCCAACGGTGGGTTTCCTGGTCCAGGTGATCAAGGGCACGGCGCTGGCGTCGGTGATCGGCTTCATCGAACTGACCAAGGCCGGCACCATGATCACCAACGCCACCTTCAAGCCCTTTGTGGTGTACAGCTGCGTGGCCCTCATGTACTTTGCCCTGTGCTACCCCATCAGCCTGTACGCGAAGATCCTCGAAAGGAAAAGCCGATGAACGCCGCAGTCATGGCACCCGCCGCCTCAATGGCATCTCCCACGCGCCCCATCGTCGAGATCACCGCTCTGCGCAAGTCCTTCGGTACCAACGAAGTGCTCAAAGGCATCGACCTGAAGGTCGCGCCCGGCGAGGTGATCGCCATCATCGGCAAGAGCGGCTCGGGCAAGAGCACCCTGCTTCGCTGCATCAACGGCCTGGAAGTGTTCCAGGACGGCGCGCTCACCGTGGACGGCAAGCCGCTGATCCACGAAAGCGCGATGGCCATGCGCGAGCTGCGCCAGCGCGTGGGCATGATCTTCCAGGGCTTCAACCTGTTCCCCCACCTCACCGTCGGCCGCAACGTGATGCTGGCCCCGACCCTGGTCAAGAAGAAGGACGCGGTCGATGCCGGCGAACAGGCGCGCAAGCTGTTGTTGCGCGTGGGCCTGGCGGAAAAGTTTGACGCCATGCCCGACCAGCTGTCCGGCGGCCAGCAGCAACGCGTGGCAATCGCCCGGGCGCTGGCGATGGAGCCGGCCGTGCTGCTGTGCGACGAAATCACCAGCGCGCTGGACCCCG
>CALRME020000143.1:0-7293 GCA_943369045.1 Sphingobacterium thalpophilum | reverse complement strand
AAGGACCCGACCTATGTTTGCGACGACGCCGACCCGCAGTCCGCGGCGCAGTCGCTGGCCGATGGCGCCATGTACAACACAGGCCAGAGCTGCTGCTCGGTCGAGCGCATCTATGTCCACGAAAAAATCCACGATGCCTTCGTCGCTGCCTTCGTCGACACGGTCAAGGGCTTCAAGACCGGGGACCCGATGGTCGAAGGCACCTACATCGGCCCGCTCACGCGCGCGCCTCAACTCGATGTGCTCGATGCGCAGGTCGCTGATGCAAAGGCAAAGGGCGCGACGCTGCATACCGGCGGCGCGCGCATTGCCGGCAAGGGCAACTGGTTTGCCCCGGCCGTATTGAGCAACGTCAACCACGAGATGGAGCTGATGCGCGAGGAGAGCTTCGGCCCCGTCATCGGCATCCAGAAGGTGTCGGGTGACGCGGAGGCCGTCAGGCTGATGAACGACACACGCTACGGACTGACCGCAGGCGTCTACACGCCAGACAGGGCGCGCGCTGAAACCCTTTTGGGGCAGGTCAATGCCGGCAGCGTCTACTGGAACTGCTGTGACCGGGTCAGCCCGCGCCTGCCCTGGAGCGGCGTAGGTGATTCCGGCGTGGGACTGACGCTGTCAGCCTACGGCATCCAGACGTTCACGAGGCCCAAGGCCTGGCACCTGCGCAAGGCATGAGCGCGGGGGGCGGGATGATCAAGCAAAACCTCACCCTGTTCGACCTGGACCACACGCTGCTGTCGGGCGACAGCGACGCGCTGTGGTGCGAATTCCTGATGGACAAGGGCCTGCTGGACCGGCAGGAATTTGCTGCCCGTAACGCCGACATGGAGGTGCGCTACAAGGCCGGCACTGTGGGTGTGGAGGAGTTCGCCGATTTCTATGTGGGAACGCTGGCGGGCAAGACACCCAGGCAGTGGGAGCCTGTTCGCCAGGAATACCTGGTGACCCAGGTGGTGCCGCGCATTCCGGCGGGCGCCATGCGCCTGGTGGAAAAGCACCTGGACAGCGGTGACCTGGTCATCATGACGACTGCCACAAACCGGTTCCTCACCGAGCTGACGGCCATGTACTTTGGCATCGAACACCTGCTGGCCACTGAGGCGGAACTGGTGGACGGCGTATTTACCGGCCGCACAAAGGGCACGCTGAACATGCGCGAAGGCAAGGTGGTGCGCCTGAAGGAATGGATGGCAGCGCGCAGGCACTCACTGACACGCTTTCGCAGTACCGCCTATAGTGACTCCATAAATGACCTGCCGTTGATGGAGGCGGTCAATGAGCCCGTGGCCGTGGACCCGGACCCCAAACTTGCGGCCATCGCGCAGGCCCGTAGCTGGCGGCAATTGCAGCTTCGCCCGGTGCTTAACCACGGATAGGGATTTTTCTGCTTTGATGGTGTGCAGCATCATGTAACAATTCCTCAGCGGCACCTCAGCAACAGCCGCAGGGGAAACAGCATGGCGGATGACTTTCTGGCGAACACCCTTTCCGGTGGGCGCGTCACGGTAGGCGGCAGTACATCGGGCTCCATCGAGACGGGTTACGACAACGACTGGTTCGCCGTCTCTCTTGTGGCAGGTACCCGGTACCAGTTTTCCCTCAACGGCATTTCCCTGGCGGACCCCTACCTGTCGCTCTACAGCGGCAATGGCGGCTTGATCACTTCCGACGATGACAGCGGCGCCGGCCTCAACTCCCTCATCAGCTACACCGCTACGGTTTCGGGCACCTATTTCCTGGGGGCCCGGGCCTACAGCACCGGAACGGGCAGCTACACGCTGGGTGTCGCGGGCGGAGCGGGCACCAGCGACGACTACGTTGCCTCCACACTCACAGCAGGCCGCGTAGCCGCCGGGTCCAGCTCGACGGGCAACATCGAGATTTCCGGCGACAACGACTGGTTTGCCATTTCCCTGACCGCGGGCGCCCGGTACACATTCAGCCTGAACGGCTCGACCCTGGCCGATCCCTACCTGTCGCTGTACTCAGGTACCGGCGCTCTGATCACGTCCAACGACGACGCCAACGGCTCCCTCAACTCGCAGATCTCGTACACAGCCGCGAGCACCGGCACCTATTACCTTGGCGCACGCGCGTACAGCACGGGTACCGGCACCTACACCGTGTCGGCGACCGGCAGCGCCTCCACCGACGATTTCGCAGCCAGCACAGCCACCACCGGCAGGCTGACCGTTGGCTCCTCTGTCAGCGGGCGCGTCGACAGCGTGGGCGACAACGACTGGTTTGCAGTCACGCTCACCGCCGGAACGGCCTACCAGTTCGGCCTGAACGGCGCGACCCTGGCAGACCCCTACCTCACCCTTTATTCCGCTGCCGGTGCCACGATCGCCAGTGACGATGACAGCGGTTCCGGATTCAACTCGCTGCTCTCGTACACGCCCACTACCAGCGGCACCTACTACCTGGGCGCTCGCGGCCTGGGCTCGGCCACCGGTACGTATTCGCTCACGGCCAGCGGCTCGGCCGCCGCGCCGGCGCCCACTACACCCACCACAGGCACGGGCGCCTTCACCATCACCGTGTCGTACACAGGCGATTCGCAATACCAGAGCTATTTCACGGCAGCGGCGGCGCGCTGGAGCCAGATCATCACGACCGACCTGCCCGACGTAACCACCAGCACCTGGGGCCGCATCGACGACCTGCTGATCCAGGCATCGGTCCAGCCCATAGACGGCCGGAACGGGGTTCTCGGCCAGGCTGCGCCGACCGCCTTCCGCACTTCGTCGCAGGGCGGATTGCCCTACCTGGGCTTCATGCAGTTCGACTCGGCCGACCTGGCGTCCATGGCTTCGTCCGGGACACTGGGCGACGTGATCCTGCATGAGATGGGCCATGTCCTTGGCCTGGGCACACTGTGGCAGTCGCGCGGCCTGGTGTCCGGGCTGAACTACACCGGCGCGGCGGCCGTGGCGGCCTACCGGTCCGTCACCGGCAACAATTCGCTGACCTCGGTGCCGCTGGAATCCACCGGCGGCAGTGGCACCCGCGGCTCGCACTGGTCCGAGGCGACCTTCGACCGGGAACTCATGACCGGCTATGCCGAGTCCGCGCCCCCCATGCCGATCAGCATCGTCACTGTAGGCGGCCTGGCCGACCTGGGCTACGGCGTGAACTACGGCGCCGCTGACGCCTTCCGGGCGTAAGAGGGACAGATGGCAATTCTCCCGATTCCGGTTTCCGCTGCATTCGACAACACCACCGCCGCCACGGGCAGCGCTTCTGGATCGACCACCGAAACGGTGACGGTCAGCTTCTCGCCGGGCGCCCTCAAGACGGTTTTCAGCCTCAAGCTCAATGGCACGTTCGACGCGGCGTCAAACATCCAGAACCTGACCGGCGCCGTGTACACCACGCCCGACGGCGCGATCTTCAGTATCTCGTTGCCTTTCTTTCAGCCCACGACTCCATTTGACCTGGCCGCTTCTTCGCTGCGCGTCGACCGCCTGTGGGGCGTGGTGCTGTCGGGAGATGACTGGTTCTCCCTCGGCGCCCAGGCCGACAATGTGAGCCTGCACGCAGGCGACGACTATGTGGACGCGGGCGGGGGCAACGACCTGATCACCGGCGGCGCGGGCAACGACACCCTCAACGGCAACACGGGCATCGACACGGCCGTCTACACCGGGACGCGGGCCGGTTTCAGCGTCGCCAGGAGTGGCGACAACTACAGTGCCACCGACCTCACCGGCGCCGAAGGCGTCGACACGCTGACCAACGTCGAGCGGATGCGCTTTGCCGACACCAGCGTTGCCATCGACATGAATGGCGCCGCTGGAATGACCGCGAAAATCCTCGGTGCAGTTTTCGGCCCCTCGGCCATCCAGAACAAGACCTACGCCGGCATCGGCCTGAAGCTGTTCGACGCTGGCCAGAGTTACGCCCAGGTGACGCAGCTGGCGATCAACGAAGCGCTGGGCCCGGCACACACGTCGCAGGACCTCGTCAATCTGCTGTATCGCAACGTCACCGGTGTACTGCCGGTTGCCGCCGAGCTCAATCGCTATGTCGGCATGCTGCAGACGGGCGTGTATACCGAAGTGACGCTGACGCAGGCTGCGGGCGATCTCATCAACCTGGTTGGCGTGGCGCAGGGTCTGGAATACACGCCACAGGCCTGAGGTTCTGTAGGCCGCGGACTACGACGTAAAGCTCAGCCATTGCGGCGCAAGCCACGTGAAAAAGTCACGTGAGTGCTTGCAAGTCCTTGAACACCCGGCTTTTCCACTGTTCGAATGGCGTAGCGCTCTGTAGGATACGACTGACAAGGAAGTACGTCGTCATGTCCGATCTCGCCGCCACCCCACAGCCCACCGATAGAACCGAAGCCGGCGAGGCACCCTCGTCGGTCTGGCTGACCCTGAAGAAGGCAGTGGCCCGCCTGCAGGACTGGTTCACCATCCAGCCCGTCGGGATCAAGGTCGCAGTGCTGCTGATCGCAGTGTTGATTCCCGCGACCGCGGTTTACTCGGTGTCCGTGCTGCAGCGGCAGGAAAAGGTGGCCGAGCAGGTCAAGGCCATGACGGCCACCGGCAAGGCCGGAGACGGCGTGTGGAGCTTCAACAGCAAGCTGCCCGTGGTGTTCGGCTCGGGTTCGGTGCTGGGCTTTCTGGAAGCCAACGCCGTGGACCGCATCACCGTGGTCTACACGCCGCTGTCCTGGAGCATCTCCGAGCGTTACATCCTGATCGAATCACAAGGCAGGCAATACGCCTACTACCCGTCGGACATCGAGACGAAGATTTTCACCGACAAGGCCGTCACCGCGCCGTGGGGCGGCAAGCTGGCCTTTGTGCCGAAGTCGGAACTGGACAACGAGAGCGCCGAGGTATTTGCGCGGCTGGAGCAGCGCTTCTCAGGCGCCCGCCCGCAAAGCGAGAAGGATGCGTGGAAGGCCGGCCTGAGCGCCGTCATCTCCGCTGCCATGACCATCGGCCTGCTGTTCTTCCTGTGGTTCCAGCTGCGCGGACAGTTCAAGACGCTCAAGTTCGTCGAGCCATCGCAGGTGCTGGGCGACATCACCGAGCTGGTGGGCATGGACGACATCAAGATGGAAGTCGCGCAGATCAAGGACCAGTACCTGCGCCGCAAGGAATACGCCGAGTACGGCGTCAACAAGCCCTTCAACGTGATGTTCAGCGGCCCGGCCGGCACCGGCAAGACCAAGCTCGCAAGCTACCTGGCCAAGGAGCTGAGCCTCCCAATCCTGTTCCACTCGGCCGCCAATCTGGAGACCGGCTACGTCAATGGCGGCTCGCAGACGCTGGGCCGCATCCTGGCGATGGCCAAGCGCCGCAAGCGCTGCATCGTGTTCCTGGACGAGGCGCAGGACCTGTTCATGAAGCGCGGGGGCAACCGCAAGTTTGACGACGACACGCAGAACATGCTGCTGGCCGTGCTCGACGGGGTGCGCACGCATGCCGACGCGGAAATCATCTGGATCGTGGCCAGCAACTTCAACCAGGAGCAGCAGCAGATGGACGAAGCCATGCTGCGGCGCTTCCAGATGAAGGTGGACTTCCGCCTGCCCAACCGCGAAGAGCGCGGCGCCATCATCAGCCACTACCTGGCGCAGCGCGCCATCAAGGTCGACGGCCACATGGACATGCGCCATCTGGTAGAAATAACGGAGGGCCGCAGCCCGGCCGACCTGGAGACCATCGTCAACCAGGCCGGCATCATCGCAGTGCAAGCCGGCGAGAAGATCGGCGAGGGCACCCTGATGCAGGCGGCCGAGCGGGTGCTGGTGGGCAACGTCACCGAGCGCACGACCAAGGAGCGCGAGCGCGACCGCCGCATCATCGCGGTGCACGAGTGGGGCCACTTTCTCGTCGATTTCGAACGCGAGCGCGAACTGGCCGGCAGCAACTGGGACGCCGTGCAGTCAGAGATGAAGACCATCAAGATTTCGCTCAAGGCGAACCCGCGCAACAACGCACTGGGCTTCGTGTTCCACAAGCAGGGCAACAACCTGCTCAAGACCAAGGGCGACATCGAGCATGAAGTTCGCGTGCTGCTGGGCGGCATGGCCAACGAGGAGCTGTTCTTCGGTGAGCAGGGCACGACGAACGGGGCGCACAACGACATCACCCGCGTGACCAGACTGCTGCACCACGCCGTCGGCGAAATGGGCATGTACCGCAAGACGCGGCTGAACTTCGGCGCGCTCGACCAGGGAGGCAAGAGCCTGGACGAGGAAACCCGGGCCATCATGGAGGCGCAGAGCGAGCGCCTCTACAAGGAAACGCGCACCCTGCTGGCGCGCCTGAAGCCGCTGACCGAGCACCTGGCCGGCAAGCTCATGGAAGCCGGCGAGATGAGCCTGGCCGATGCCTTGTTCGAAATCCGCAGCTTCGAGGCGGCGTGCTTTGAGTTCAACAACCGCGCGGGGCTGGTCCACGCCTGAGGCCGCTCCGGCTGTCTCTAGAGACCTTCGAGGAATGGCGGCACCGGGCGGCCCGCGCGGGCCAGCCAGGCGCCCATCGCACCGGCAACCTTGCGAACCGGCGGCCGCAGTGTCATGCGATCGCGCCAGGCCAGCAGGCGCGGCGTAGCGGCCGTGAGCGGGGCGCCCTGGCGTTCGCCAAACAGCGCGGCCATGTAGAACGCGATGTCGGCGAACGAGTACTCGCCAGCCAGCCAGTCGCGGCCCTCGAGCAATTGATCCATCTGCGCGCAGTAGCCGTTGCAGGCCGAAATTGCGATTTGCGCTGCCTCGCTCTGCAGCTCCTCTTGCAACCCCATCAGCCGGATGACATGGGGGAAGTACACCTCGTCCGAACGGTGCTCCAGCTGCCGCGCGCATGCCCTGGCTTGCGCATCGCCAGGCCACAGTGCGGGCGTGGGCGCCAGGTCTTCCAGGTATTCGAATATCTGCGTCGAATCGAAGATCTCCACGGCGCCGTGCACCAGCACGGGCACCTGCCGTTTGGGGTTGATGCGCAGCACTTCGGGGTGTTTGGGTTGGTACAAGTTGTGGAAGTCGAACGGCACCATGACCAGTTCGAAGTCCAGGCTTTTCTCCAGCGCAGCGATCTGCGCCTTGGCGCCGAACATGCTCAAGGGACCTGAATACAGGGTGAAACGGTTGGCTCTGTCAGTCATGGCAGCGACCTTAGCATCGCGTCCTCGCCTGTGTATCTGTCTTCTCGGACATCCCCAACAACCGGGTCACGAAGTTCGACGAAACCTCCGGCCAGGTCTGCGCATGCCGCAGCCCCGCCGTGGCCAGCTGCCATTCGGCCTGCGCGCTCTACGTAGAAGCTCACG
>CALRME020000142.1:0-7299 GCA_943369045.1 Sphingobacterium thalpophilum | reverse complement strand
GCATTCGCTGCCCTGGCCCTTGAGAGCTTCCTCGAAGGTCATGTCGCGGCCGGCGACCATGTTGCAGGCCGTGGGCGTGCGCATGTAGACCAGCACGCTCTTGAGCGTGGTGCAGCCGCCCATGGCGATGCCCTCGTCCACGATGGACTTGAGCGGCAGCTCCTTGCCGCCGCGCATCTGGAAGTTGGCGGTGATCACGGCCACGGCGCCGGCGTCGATGATGCGTTCGTTCAGGGCCTTGGCCGAGAAGCCGCCGAACACCACGCTGTGGGTGGCGCCGATGCGGGCGCAAGCCTGCATCGCGATCACGCCCTCGGTGGTCATCGGCATGTAGATGATGACGCGGTCGCCCTTCTTGATGCCCTGGGCCTTGAGCGCATTGGCGAACTGGCTGACGCGGCCCAGCAGTTCCTTGTAGCTGACCTTTGTCACCGCGCCGTCATCGGCCTCGAAGATGATGGCGGTCTTGTTCTCGGTGGGGGTGCCGATGTGCTTGTCCAGGCAGTTGGCCGAGGCGTTGAGCTCGCCATCTTCGAACCACTTGTAGAACGGCGCATTCGATTCGTCCAGCGTCTTCGTGAACGGCTTGTTCCAGACCACGTTCTCGCGCGCGAGCCGGGCCCAGAACCCCTCGAAGTCCTTTTCGGCTTCGGCGCACAGCGCGTTGTAGGCGTCCATGCCCGAGATGCGCGCGTTCTTGACGGCGGCATCGTTGGGGGGGAACACACGGTTTTCGACCAGGACCGATTCGATAGCACTCATGGTTTTTGTCTCCGCAAACAGGTTTGATTTCCGCGGTAATGTCAGGGTTAGCACTTACGGCCTCCTGACTGGCTCGAAGCTTACAGCGCAACCCTATCCCTGTTGCCTCCGTGCGGCAACCTACAATTCCCGCAAGCCCATTCACTTACAAGAAGTCCCATGTCCGACCCCACGCCTCCCAAGACCTCCCCCCTGCGCCCCCTGCCCAACCTGATTTTTGCCAGCCGCTGGCTGCAGTTGCCCCTGTACCTGGGGCTGATCGTGGCGCAGGCGGTGTACGTGATCCACTTCCTGGTTGAATTGCTGCACCTGGTGGAAGCCGCCTTCGGCAGCCAGACCGCGCTGCAGGCGCTGATCAGCAGCATCGGCTACAAAACCGGCGCACCGATCACCTCACTGAACGAAACGGTGATCATGCTGGTGGTACTGGCGCTGATCGACGTGGTCATGATCTCCAACCTGCTGATCATGGTGATCGTGGGCGGCTACGAGACTTTTGTCAGCCGCATGAACCTGGAAGGCCATCGCGACCAGCCCGAGTGGCTGAGCCACGTGAATGCGTCCGTGCTGAAGGTGAAGCTGGCCACGGCCATCATCGGCATCAGCTCCATCCACCTGCTCAAGACTTTCATCAACGCAGACAACTACACCGACCGCGTCCTGATGGCGCAGACCGTGATCCACGTCACCTTCCTGCTGTCGGCGATCGCGATTGCCTACACCGACAAAATCATGTCGGGCATTGCTTCGTCTTCAGCCAAGCACTGAGCGGACTCAGGCTGCCGGGCGCAACAAACCGGTAGGTGCGTTGCTGTCCATGGCAGGAGCCGCCGGCGCGGCGCGCTCCATTTCCGCCTTGCGCATGGGGCGTAGCACATACCAGGCCATGATGGCGGCGATGGCGTTCATCACGCTGCCTACGATGAACACGGCGTGCCAGCTGCCCGTGGCCGCCGTCAGCATGCTCGACAGCGGTACCAGCAGCGAAGCCGTTCCCTTGGCCGTGTACAGCAGGCCCGCATTGGCGGCGGCGTACTTCGAGCCGAATGTGTCGGCCGCTGTGGACGGGAACAGGCTGTAGATCTCGCCCCAGGCAAAGAACACCAGGCCCGTGAGGATCACGAAGGCGATCGGGTTCTGGCCGAACTGGTAAAGCGCCAGGATGCCCACCGACTCCGCGGCAAAGGCAATCAGCATGGTCTTCTCGCGGCCGATCTGGTCGGACACCCAGCCGAAGAACGGACGCGTCAGGCCGTTGAGCACGCGGTCAATCGCCAGCGCGAAGGTCAGTGCCGGCAGCACCAGGCCCATGATGTTCACCGGCACGTTGCCGATCTTGAAGTCGGTCGCGATCGGGCCCAGCTGCGCGGTGGCCATCAGGCCGCCAGCGGCCACCATCACGAACATGGCGTACATCACCCAGAACACGGGGCGGCGCAGCACTTCGCTGGGCTTGTACTCGTGGCGACCCTGTTGCACGTGGATGGTCGACACAGCGGACGACTTCGCCAGGTCGTGCGGCGCGCGTGTCAGCAGGAAGGAGATGACGAACACCACCACGCCCTGCAGGATGCCGAAGTACAGGAAGGCGGACTCGTAGCCGCTGTTCTTGATCATGTTGGAGATCGGGATGATGGTCAGGGCCGAGCCGGCGCCGAAGCCGGCAGCCGTCAGGCCGGCGGCAAGACCGCGGCGGTCCGGGAACCACTTGAGCGCATTGCCAACGCAGGTGCCATACACAGCGCCCGCACCCACACCGCTCACTGCAGCTGCGAAATACAGCAGCGGCAGCGAGTCAGCGTAGGAGTTCAGGATCCAGCCGATGCCACAAAGCAGCCCCCCACCCATGACGACCGGTCGCGGGCCGAAGCGGTCGACCAGGTAACCCTCGATCGGTACCAGCCAGGTCTCGGTCAATACGAAGATGGTGAAGGCCACCTGGATGGCGGCCTTGCTCCAGCCGTGCTTGTCCGCGATCGGGTTGACGAACAGGGTCCAGCCGTACTGCATGTTGGCGATCATCGCCATGCAGACGATGCCCAGCAGCAGTTGAAGCCAGCGGTACGAGGTTGAAGGAAGCGGCGCCGAAGCACCTGAATTCGAAGGGGTCATGCGTGTCTCCTGTTGTCTGTATGCGGCGCGATTGTTCAACCGCACGGACAGAAAACGCATTGATCGCGGTCAAGTTCGCCACGCATTTCCTGCAGTGGAAACTCAAGCTGACCACGAGCCGACTGGAGGCTGACCGAGGGCTGACCAGGCCCGTTTCGTTTCTTGACCGCGGTCAACCTGTCATGTTTTCGGGACGCACCCAGGCGTCGAATTGTTCGGCCGTGACGTGGCCTGTTGCGATCGCCGCTTCGCGCAAACTCGTGCCTTCCTTGTGCGCCTTCTTCGCAATCTGCGCGGCCTTGTCATAGCCGATGTGCGGGTTCAGCGCGGTGACCAGCATCAGCGAACGGCCCACGAGTTCGTTGATGCGATCGAGGTTGGGCGTGATGCCCACGGCGCAGTGGTCGTTGAAGCTCAACATGCCATCGGCCAGCAGGCGCACGCTCTGCTGGAAGTTGTGCGCGATCATGGGCCGGAACACGTTAAGTTCGAAGTTTCCCGAGGCGCCGCCGAAGTTGATGGCGACGTCGTTGCCGAACACCTGGCAGCACAGCATGGTCACCGCCTCGCTCTGTGTCGGGTTGACCTTGCCCGGCATGATGGACGAGCCCGGCTCGTTCTCCGGGATGCTCAGTTCGCCGATGCCGCTGCGCGGGCCGCTCGCCAGCCAGCGCACGTCGTTGGCGATCTTCATCAGGCTGGCCGCCAGTGTCTTGAGCGCGCCGTGCGCATGCACCAGCGCATCGGCGGCGGCCATCACTTCGAACTTGTTGGCGGCAGAGACAAAGGGCAGGCCCGTGAGGCGCTTGAGCTCGGCCGCCACCTGGTCTGCGTAGCCTTTCGGCGCGTTCAGGCCGGTGCCCACAGCAGTCCCGCCCAGTGCCAGTTCGCACAGGTGCGGCAGCGCGGCATGCAGGTGCCGGTCGGCCTGTTCCAGCTGGGCCGCGTAGCCGGAGAACTCCTGGCCCAGCGTCAGCGGCGTCGCATCCTGCAGGTGGGTTCGGCCGATCTTGACGATGCCTTTGAAGTCATCGGCTTTCTTTGCCAGCGTGCCGCGCAGTTTTGCCAATGCCGGCAACAGCTTGTGCATGATGGCCTCCACCGCCGCCACGTGCATGGCCGTGGGGAATACGTCGTTGGACGACTGGCTCATGTTCACGTGGTCGTTGGGGTGCACCAGCCGGCCCTCACCCCGCTCGCCACCCAGCAGCTCGCTGGCGCGGTTTGCCAGCACCTCGTTGACGTTCATGTTGGTCTGCGTGCCCGAGCCGGTCTGCCAGACCACCAGCGGGAATTCGCCATCGTGCTTGCCTTCGATCACCTCGTCGGCGGCAGCGACGATGGCCGAGGCCTTCTTGTCGTCGAGCAGGCCCAGCAGGTGGTTGACGACCGCAGAGGACCGCTTGATCTGTGCGAGCGCGCGGATGATTTCCCTGGGCTGGTGCTCGCCGGAAATGTCGAAGTTCTGGAGTGAGCGCTGGGTCTGCGCCCCCCACAGTTTTTCCGCCGGAACCGATATCGGGCCGAAGGTGTCGCGTTCAATCCGGGTGTTCATGGTCAGTGTCCGGGAAGGTTGTGGATGAGCTGTCAAAATAGGGGCTGGCAGCCACCGTAGCAGAGTTGCTCGGCGCTGTGTTGAGACCTCCCCACACCCCTACACTCATCATGACCACGACCATCAAGCAAGCCGACCTGATCGAGTCCATCGCGGCGGCGCTGCAGTTCATCAGCTACTACCATCCCACGGACTACATCGCCCACCTGGCGCGCGCCTACGATCGGGAACAGAGCCCGGCATCGAAGGACGCGATCGCGCAAATCCTGACCAACAGCAAGATGAGCGCCACCGGCCACCGTCCGATCTGCCAGGACACGGGCATCGTGAACGTGTTCCTCAAGGTGGGCATGGACGTGCGCTGGGAAGGGTTCACCGGCAGCATCGACGACGCCATCAACGAAGGCGTACGCCGCGGTTACAACCACCCGGACAACACGCTGCGCGCCTCGGTCGTGGCCGACCCGCAGTTCGCCCGCAAGAACACCAAGGACAACACGCCGGCCGTGATCTTCACCGAGCTGGTGCCCGGCGGCACGCTGGACATCACCGTCGCTGCCAAGGGCGGCGGCAGCGAGAACAAGAGCAAGATGGTCATGCTCAACCCGGGTGACTCGGTCGTTGACTGGGTGCTCAAGACCGTGCCCACCATGGGCGCCGGCTGGTGCCCGCCGGGCATGCTGGGCATTGGCATCGGCGGCACGGCCGAGAAGGCGGTGCTGATGGCCAAGGAAAGCCTGATGGACGACCTGGACATGTACGAGCTGCAGGCAGCGTCCGCCAGGGGTGAGAAGCTCAGCCAGACCGACGAGTTGCGGCTTGAGCTTTACGAGAAGGTCAACGCCCTGGGCATCGGCGCGCAAGGTCTGGGTGGCCTGACCACCGTGCTCGATGTGAAGATCAAGATGTACCCCACCCACGCGGCCAGCAAGCCCGTGGCGATGATCCCCAACTGCGCCGCCACCCGCCACGCGCATTTCGTGATGGACGGCAGCGGCCCGGTCTACCTGGACCCGCCGTCGCTGGACCTGTGGCCCAACGTGCAGTGGACGCCCGATACCAAGAAGAGCAAGCGCGTGGACCTGAACACGCTGACCAGGGAAGAAGTCGCCAGCTGGAAGCCGGGCGACACCTTGCTGCTCAACGGCAAGATGCTCACGGGCCGCGACGCCGCGCACAAGCGCATCAAGGACATGCTGGCCAAGGGCGAAAAGCTGCCCGTGGACTTCACCAACCGCGTCATCTACTACGTGGGCCCGGTGGACCCGGTGCGCGACGAGGCAGTGGGCCCGGCTGGCCCGACCACCGCCACGCGCATGGACGGCTTCACGGAGATGATGCTGGCCGAGACGGGCCTGATCGCCATGATCGGCAAGTCCGAGCGCGGCCCGGTCGCCATCGAGGCCATCAAGAAGCACAAGAGCGCCTACCTCATGGCTGTGGGCGGCGCCGCCTACCTGGTCTCCAAGGCCATCAAGACGGCCAAGGTACTGGGCTTTGCCGACCTGGGCATGGAAGCGATCTACGAATTCGACGTGGTGGACATGCCCGTGACGGTGGCTGTGGATGCAGGCGGCACAAGCGCCCACATCACCGGGCCGGCCGAGTGGAGCAAGCGCATTGCCACCGGTGAATTCAAGAACATTCCTGTCGCGGCGGCGTGAACCCCCTGGCGCCGATTGGCGTCTTCGACAGCGGCGTCGGCGGCCTGAGCGTCCTGCGCGCCCTGCGCGCGGAGTTGCCCGGCGAGGACTTCGTCTACTTTGCCGACAGCGGCTTCGCACCGTACGGTGAACGCAGCGACGCCTACGTGATTGAGCGAACGCAGGCCGTGACCCGGGAGCTACTGCAAAAACACGGCGTAAAGGCGCTGGTGATTGCCTGCAACACGGCCACGGCCGCCGCCGTGCACCTGGTGCGCGCGGCGCATCCCGACCTGCCCCTGGTGGGCGTCGAGCCGGCGCTCAAGCCCGCGGCGGCCATCAGCAAGACGCGGCGCATCGGGGTCATCGCCACGCGCGGCACGCTGGGCAGCGCCAAGTTCCTGGCGCTGCACGAATCACTGAAGGTCCAGGCGCAATTCATCCTGCAGCCCTGCGACGGGCTTGCCGACGCCATCGAACGCGGCGACACGCTGCGTATCAGCGCGCTGTGCGGGCAGTATGTGGGCGCCATGCGCGGTATCGACACGCTGGTGCTGGGCTGCACCCACTACCCGTTTGCGAGTGACATCCTGCAGCCGCTGGTTGGAGCGGGCGTGACGTTGATGGAAACCGGCCAGCCCGTAGCACGGCAGACGCGCCGACTGCTGGAAGCTGCGGGGCTGCTCAGCCCGGATAGCGCGGGAACGCTGGCGCTGGTTGGCACGGGCGAACTGGCCCCGCTTCACGCAGCCGCCAGCCGGTGGCTCGGTTAAAAGTCAAGAACAGGACAAGCAGTATCCATGCGCCTTGCGGAGGCAAAATAGCCTGCAAGCCGCGCCAGATAAGCTTGCAACCTAGGCGGCGCGCGCGTCAGCGGCCAGCGCCGCCTGGCGCCCGCGCTGCACATTCACCTTGAGCAGCAGCACCAGTCCAACAGCAAACAACACCGTCGTCGACAGGATGGCGATGCGCTGGTTGCCGCCTGTCATCCAGGCGATGGCGCCGTAGCTCAGGGGACCGATGATGCTGGCCAGACGGATGGCGAAGGTCCACAGTCCATAGAACTCCGCCAGTTGCCGCTGTGGCGCAAACATGCCGGCCATGGCGCGCCCGGCCGACTGGCTCGAGCCCATGCACAGGCCGGCGATGGCGGCGGCGTACCAGAAGCCGCCCTTGGTCGTGGTGATGGCCGCGATCACGCAGGTAGCGATCCAGCCCACCAGGGTG
>CALRME020000141.1:0-7309 GCA_943369045.1 Sphingobacterium thalpophilum | reverse complement strand
GCCGCGTACACGCTGGAGCCCACCGGCACCATCGGCCGCATGAACGGAACGACGCGCGTGCTTGAAGCCGGTGTGGTCGCCCGCTACATCCTGGGCGATTCGAACGCGCCCTGGCATGGCGGCGCCGCCAGCCTGACCACCGAGTTCATCAAGAAGAACCCCGAGGTCAGCAAGAAAGTCATCGCTGCCTACGCCCGCGGCGTGCAGCTGGTGCGTACCGCACCGAATGACGCGCGCCAGTACATGAAGGGCTACACCGCCATCGAAGGCCCGCTGACCAACGAAGTGCCGCTGGCTTCCTACATGCTCTACAGCGAGTTCAAGCCCAGCGACATCGCCTACTTCCAGAAGTTCTACGACCTGTTCACCGAAAAAGGCATCTTCGAGAAGAAGGTTGTCGTGGACGGCCTGCTCTACAAAGGCTGAAGACCATGCCCGAAACCACCACGGCCAGCGGCACGCCCTGGGCACCGCCCACGGCAAGCGGCGCCGCCCCCGCCCTACCCAAACGCGCGCAGTGGGGAAAGCTGCTGCCTTTCATCGGCCCGGTCCTGCTGTTCATCCTGTGGGATTTCGTGGTGCGCTTCGGCTTCATCAAGCCCATCCTGCTGCCGCCACCGGCCGCGACGATTGAAACCCTGGTCACCGGCCTGCTGGGCGGGCCATTGCTGGTGGACTTCATCGTCACGGTCAAGCGCACGCTGCAGGCGTTTGCGATTGCCGCCGTCATCGGCGTGCCGCTGGGCGTGGTGCTGGGCAGCAACGAGAAGGCCTATCGCAGCGTGGAGTTCCTGATCGACTTCTTCCGCTCCACACCCTCGTCGGCGCTGATCCCGCTGTTCCTGATGATCTTCGGCACCTCCGACGTCAACAAGGTGGCGATAGCCGCTTTCGGCGCCCTGCTGATCGTGGTGTTCAACAGCGCTTACGGCGTGATCAACGCGCGCAAGCAGCGGGTGATGGCGGCCAAGGTGATGGGCGCCTCGCGCTGGCAGGTGTTCAAGGACGTGCTGGTGTGGGAAAGCCTGCAACCGACCTTCGTGGGCCTGCGCTCGGCGGTGTCCATGGCCCTGGTGATCGTGATCGTGGCCGAGATGTTCATCGGCGCCGACAGCGGCCTGGGCAACCGCATCATCAACTCGCAGCAGGTGCTCAACGTCAAGAGCATGTACGCCTCCATCCTGGCGGCCGGCGCCCTGGGCTATGCGCTGAACGTGCTGTTCCTGGTCGCCGAAAAACGCATAGTGCACTGGAGTGGAAGATGAGCGCTGTACTGACCGCACCTGTCGAGGTCTATGCCGACGTCCCCGCGCCGGCCTTCCAGCCCGGCCCGGCCGGCACCCACATCACCATCCGCGGCCTGACCAAGTACTTCGCGGGCTGGCCGCTGTACGAGAACTTCAACCTCGACATCCCCAAGCACGCCATTGTCTCGGTGTTCGGCCCCAACGGCTGCGGCAAGAGCACGCTGATCAACATGATCGCGGGACTGGTGCCCATCGACAGCGGCGAAATCCTGTTTGACGGCAAGTCTCTCAAGGACACCAAGATCGGCTACGTGTTCCAGAACTACCGCGAAGCGATGTTCCCCTGGATGCGCACCATCGACAACATCGCCTACCCGCTCAAGCTCGAAGGCAAGAGCAAGGCCGAAGTCGACCGCCGCATGGCCGAGCTGGTGGCCTCGTTCGACGTCAAGTTTGACCTCAACCGCTACCCCTACGAACTCTCGGGCGGCCAGCAGCAGACGGCGTCCATCATGCGGGCGCTGGCGCCCAACCCCGAAGTGCTGTTCCTGGACGAGCCCTTCTCCGCGCTGGACTTCGAGATGACCCTCTTCATCCGCGAGAAACTGCAGGAAGTGTTCATGCAGACCGGCACCACCATGCTGCTGGTCTCGCACGACCTGGAAGAAGCCGTGTACCTCGCCGACGAGGTGCTGCTGCTGACCAAGCGGCCGACGCGAGTGGCCGAAATCCTGAAGTATGGCGACGCGCGTCCGCGCACGGTGGAGACGCTGTCCGAGCCCAGCTTCATTGCCACCAAGAAGCTGAGCCTGGAAATTTTCCAGCGAGAGGTGAGGCGCTAGGCATGACCGACGACGAAGTACTGGCGTATGTGAAGGCTGCCGCCACGGCAGTGAGCCTGCCTCTGGACGAGGCGCGCGCCAGGCGTGTGGCAGAGCACATGGGCCGCACGGCAGCGCTGGCGAAGATGCTGGACGCCGTGCCCATGGTGGTCGAGGACGAGCCGGCGGAGATCTACAAGCCCGCGCCCTTCCCCACAATCATTCCGGTTTCGCGGGAGCCCGGTGCATGAAGAACTCGACCCGCTCCCTGGACGTGGTGCACGCCATCGCGCGCGGCGAGCGCAGCGCAGTGGAAGTGCTGGAGCAAAGCCTGGCGCGCATTGAGGCCACCGATGGCCGCGTCAACGCCTTCACCCACGTAGGCCACGAGCGCGCCCGCCGCGAGGCCGCCGCCATCGATGCACGCCGCGCCAACGGCGAGACGCTGCCGCCGCTGGCCGGCCTGCCCTACGCCGTGAAGAACCTGTTCGACGTGCAAGGCGAAGTCACCGTCGCGGGCTCAAAGGTCAATCGCGACCACCCGCCTGCCCATGCTGACGCCGTGCTGGTGCAGCGCATGCAGGCGGCCGGGGCGGTGCTGGTCGGCTCGCTCAACATGGACGAGTACGCCTATGGCTTCACCACCGAAAACACCCACTACGGCCCCTGCCACAACCCGCATGACCTCAAGCGCATCGCGGGCGGCTCGTCGGGCGGCTCGGGCGCTGCGGTCGCCGCGGGCCAGGTGCCCCTGACGCTGGGCTCGGACACCAACGGATCGATCCGCGTGCCCTCGTCGCTGTGTGGCGTCTGGGGCCTCAAGCCCACCTTCGGACGGCTCACGCGGCGCGGCAGCTACCCCTTTGTCCACAGCATTGACCACCTGGGCCCGTTCGCCGGCACCAGCACCCATCTGGCCATGTGCTACGACGCACTCCAGGGCCCGGACCCGCTCGACCCAGGCTGCCACGCGCTGGACATCCAGGCCGTCATGCCGGCCCTGCGCAAGGGTGTGGAAGGCCTGCGCATTGGCCTGCTCAACGGCTACTTCAAGGAAAACGCTGCTTCCGAAGCGCGCGAAGCCGCGCAGGCCGCGGCCCGGGCGCTGGGCGTGGTGGAGCTGGTGCACTGGCCCGATCCGGCCCTGGCCCGCGCCGCGGCATTCATCACCAGCGCCAGCGAAGGCGGCGCGCTGCACCTGGAAGACCTTCGCACGCGTGCCGCTGATTTCGAGCCGCTGTCGGTGGACCGTTTCATATCCGGCGCGCTGCAGCCGGCCGCCTGGTATGTGCGCGCACAACGCTTTCGCCGCCTCTACCGCGACAAGGTCAATGCCCTGTTCAAGGACTGGGACGTGCTGATCGCGCCGGCCACGCCGGTGTGCGCGCCCGAGATCGGCACCGAATGGCTTGAGATCAACGGCCAGCGCCACCCGTGCCGGCCCTCCATGGGCCTGCTGACGCAACCCATCTCGTTCGCAGGTTGCCCGGTGGTCGCGGCGCCGCTGTGGCCGCAGGCCGGCAATGGCCTGCCGCTGGGCGTGCAGCTGATCGCCGCCCCCTGGCGCGAAGACTTGGCCCTGCGCGCCGCGCATGTGCTGGAGCAACTGGGCGTGGCCTACACAAAAGAGGCACCGCTGTGATGGAAATCAACATCCCCGACGTGCTGGCCGAGGTCACAGCCGCCTGCGCGCGCTACGAAAAGGCGTTGACAGGCAACGACGTGGCCGTGCTCGACGAGCTGTTCTGGAACAGCCCGCACACGATTCGCTTCGGCGCCACCGAAAACCTCTACGGCTACGCCGCAATCCAGGAATTCCGCGCCGGCCGCCCTTCGCAGGGCCTGGAGCGCGAGGTTCCAAAGCACGTCATCACCACCTATGGCCGCGATTTCGCGACCAGCAACCTCGAGTTCCAGCGTGCCGGCAGTGCAAAGGCCGGCCGCCAGAGCCAGACCTGGGTGCGCACGCCTGCGGGTTGGCGCGTGGTCGCCGCCCACGTAAGCCTGATGTAACGCGACCGAAGGAACTACCGTGAACACCCGCACCGCCATCAGAACCACAAGCCGTCGCACCGCCCTCAAGCTGTTGGCCCTGGGCGCGGCCGCCGGTACGGCCCTGGCGCTGCCGCGCATCGCACGCGCGGCGCAGACCGCCGTTGCCACCACCTATCCCACCCGCGCCTCGAAGCTGGTCATTCCCTTCCCGGCAGGCGGCGCCACCGACTACGCCGCGCGCGCCATCGGCACCGCGCTGGCCGAGCGCTGGCACCAGCCGGTGGTGTTCGACAACAAAGTCGGCGCCGGCTCCACCATAGGCACCGAAGCCGGCGCGAAGAGCGCGCCTGACGGCTACACGCTGGTCATGGGCATCCCCGCCGGCGTGACCATTGCCCCGCACATCTACCCCAAGCTGGGCTACGACCCGCTGGTCGACCTGGTGCCGGTCGCCGGCTTTGCCACTTCGCCCCTGGTGGTGGTGGTGCCGGCTGATTCGCCCTTCAAGACCTTCGGTGAGCTGGTGGCCTTTGCCCGCGCCAACCCCGGCAAGCTGGCCTACGCATCGAACGGCAGCGGCTCGCTGCCGCACCTGATCACCGAGTGGTTCCTGTCCAAGGCCAACCTCAAGATCACCCACGTGCCCTATCGCGGCAGCGCGCAGGCCCTGCCCGACCTGATAGCAGGGCGAACGCAAATGATGATCGACATCATCGTCTCGGCGCTGCCGCTGGTCGAAGGCGGCAAGCTGCGCGCGCTGGCAGTCACCGGCGCCGAGCCCACCACGCGGCTGCCGGGCGTGCCCACAGTGGCCAGCCTGGGTTTTCCGGGCTTTGCGTCGGACCAGTGGTACGGCCTGTTCGTGCCCGCTTCCACGCCCGAGGCCATCGTCCGCAAGATCGAACAGGACGTGGAAATCGTCACCGCCGATGCGCGCCTGCGCGGCCAGATGTGGCAGCGCGGCGCCGAGATCCGCTTCCTGCCCGCCAAAACATTCGCCCAGATGGTGCGCGCCGACTCGGTCCGCTGGGCCGGCATCGCCAAATCCACCGGCGCGCGCGCCGAATAGTCACCGTAGTACCCCGCTTTCACAACAGTCACCAACCGGAGAAGGAAACCATGAGCCACATCAACCGACGCGAATCCCTGAAGTCCCTGGCCGCCATCGGCGCGGCCACGACGGGCGTACTTTCAAGCCCGTTTGCCTTTGCGCAAAAGCCCATCACCGTGGGCGTGATCTACGTCGGCCCGCGCGACGACTACGGCTACAACCAGGCCCAGGCCGAAGCCGCCGCCGCGCTCAAGAAGATGCCCGGCGTCAAGGTGGTTGAGGAAGAAAACGTGCCCGAAACCGCGGCTGTGCAAAAGACCATGACCGGCATGATCGCGCAGGATGGCGCATCGCTGGTGTTCCCCACCTCGTTTGGCTACTTCGACCCCCACATGCTGGCGGTTGCCGCCAAGTTCCCCGACGCGCGCTTCGCCCATTGCGGCGGCATGTGGACCGAAGGCAAGCACCCCAAGAACACGGCCAGCTACTTCGGCTACATCGACGAGTGCCAGTACCTGAACGGCGTGATCGCCGGCCACATGACCAAGAGCAACAAGATTGCCTTCGTCGCCGCCAAGCCCATTCCCCAGGTGCTGCGCAACATCAACGCCTTCACCATGGGCGCACGCTCGGTCAAGCCCGGCATCACCTGCAGCGTCATCTTCACCGGTGACTGGTCGATGGCCGTGAAGGAAGCCGAAGCAACCAACAGCCTGGCCGACCAGGGCTGCGACGTGTTCACCATGCACGTGGACGGCCCCAAGGTCATCGTGGAAACCGCAGCCAAGCGCGGCAAGATGGTGTGCGGCTACCACGCCAGCCAGGCCAAGCTCGCGCCCAACGCCTACCTGACGGGCGCCGAGTGGAACTGGCTCACCGCCTATACCGGCTTCATCGAAGCCGCACGCGCCGGCAAGCCGCACCCCAACTTCGTGCGCGGCGGCCTCAAGGAAGGCTTCGTCAAGATGTCCGCCTACGGACCGATGGTGACGGACGCCGCCAAGAAGCAGGCCGACGGCATCAAGGCAAACATGATTGCCGGCAAGTTCGACATCTTCAAGGGCCCGCTCAAGGACAACAAGGGCAAGGAAGTCATCGCCGCCGGCAAGTCGATGAAGCAGACCGACATCGAGCTCGAAAAGATGAATTACCTGGTCGAAGGCGTGCTCGGTTCCATCTGAAGCCGCCATGCGCAATGCCCTGAAGGAAGTGCTGCTGCCCACCGCTGCCATCGCGGCGGCGTTGCTGGTGTTCGGCGTCTTCGTCTGGTTCGCGGGCGTCAACCCGCTGGACGTGTGGCTGCTTCTCTTCAAGGGCGCATTCGGCGACTGGTATTCCTGGCAGAACACGCTGCAGCGCGCCGCGCCGCTGATGCTCACGGCCCTGTGCGTGGCGGTACCCGCGCGCGCGGGCCTGGTCATCATCGGCGGCGAAGGCGCGCTGGTCCTCGGCGGGCTGGCCTGTGCGGCGCTCGCCGCCTCGGTGCCCTTGCCCAACAACATCGTGGGCACGGCGCTGGTCTGCATCGCGGGTGCCATCGCAGGCGGCGTGTGGATTGCTCTGGCGGGCTGGCTGCGCCAGTACCGCGGCATCAACGAAACCATCAGCAGCCTGCTACTCGCCTATGTGGCCATCGGCCTGTTCAAGCACCTGGTCGAAGGCCCGCTGCGCGACCCGGCCAGCCTGAACAAGCCTTCGACCTATGCACTCAACGAGGGCCTGCGCATCAGTGGCATCTCGGGCTCGGACGTGCACTGGGGCTTTGTGCTGGGCGTCATCGCCTGCATAGGCCTGGGCCTTTGGCTGCGCTGGACGGCCTCGGGCTTTTCCATCCGCGTGGTCGGCGGCAACCCGCGCACCGCGCAGCTGGTGGGGCTGCCGGCATCGAAGCTCATCCTTCTTGCCTGCGCCCTGGGCGGCGCCTGCGCCGGCCTGGCCGGGGCGATCGAAGTGGCCGCCGTGCACAACAACGCCAATGCCTCGCTGATCGCTTTCTACGGTTACGCGGGCATCCTGGTTTCCTTCATGGCCCGGCACAACCCGGTGGCCATCATCCCCGTGGCCATCCTGTTCGGCGGCTTCGGCGCGGCGGGCAGCCTGCTGCAGCGTCGCCTGGGTTTGCCGGACGCCTCGGTGCTGGTGCTGCAGGGCATCGCCTTCGTCTTCATCCTGGCCAGCGAAGCCCTGCGCGACAT
>CALRME020000140.1:0-7309 GCA_943369045.1 Sphingobacterium thalpophilum | reverse complement strand
CCGTGTCGGAACTGTCGCGCATGAACGACGTCTTTCCCGCGACCGAGGGCACGAGCACGAAGCCGTGGTTGGCCTGCGGGTCGTCGATCCACTTCTGCACCGCCGCGGCATCGAGCGCCACCTTGCGGGTATCGGACGCCGCGCCGGTGAAGCCGCGCAACTGGAAGCTGCGTGCGGTGTTCCAGTCGGCGCCGCCGCTGCCCAGTGCCGACCAGTTGCTGGTGGCATTGCGCATGGTCCAGCCGAATTTCGGCGACAGCGGGTTCCAGGCTGAATCGAGCAGCATGCCGTTGAGCGTGTAGCCGCTGCCGCCGAAGTTGAAGGTCAGCGCCAGCTCGGCGCGGGCCACGCGCTTGCCCTGCAGCGTCTCAAGCCCGGCGAAGCGCACGAAGCTGCGCACTTCGTAGCCATCGCTGCCCGCAATGCGGTAGGCGCCGGTGTTGCCTTCGGCCGTGATCACGCCCTTGCCGTAGTTGTACTGGACGTACTGGTTGGACACGCCCACATCGGTCACACCCTGGTAGCCATTGAGGCCCTGGCGCAGCACCAGCTCGTTGCCCACGGGTGTGGGTGCGGGCGTGGGCGGCGGTACCGGGTCCGCAGGCACAGGTGCCGGTGCCGGTGAAGGCGACGGGCTGGGGGAAGGACTGGGTAAGGGACTCGGCGAAGGGGATGGCGACGGCGAAGGGCTGGGCGCCGGGCCGGGCGCCTGCCCCGGCGGGTTGGTGTTCAGCTGCGTTGGCACATAGACCGCTGGTGCCGGCCGAATCGCGGGTGCAGTGCCATCGGCGAACACCGGAGGCGGCGCGATGGTGGTGGGCAAGGCGCCGCTCACTTGCAGTTCGCCATTGGCGCCCTGCACCTCCAGGCTGCCGCCCAGTGTGCTGGTGCCAAAGCGCGCGGTCGCCACCCGGCCGTCGGCCAGCGTGATGCGCGCGCCGACCTGGCCATCGGCGTCGGAGCGCGTGGCGCTGAGCACGGCGCCGTTGGTGTCCATCACGTGCAGGAACACATTTGACGTGCCGGTCTGGCTGACTTCGGCGCGCCACCAGTCGCGGCTCAAGGAGCGGTCGGAGGTATAGAAGGTCGAGGTCACGACTTCGGCCTGGGCGTTGGCCGGCGCCAGCGTCATCACACGCAGGTTGGTGCCATTGTTGGTCACCGAGATTTCGTTCGCGCCGACGGCAGGCACCACCGGGGTGTTGAGCAGCCACGACTGCTTGGTCGGCACGGTGGTTTCCACCCGGTCCATCACCACGAAGGTGCTGGGGCGGATGAACAGGAACTCGCGCTGCACCTTCTTGACGCGGTCATTGAACTTGTTCTGGTAGCGGGCGTAGTCGCCGTTGCGCCAGCTGTAGACCGGCGTCAGGTCGGCCGCCATGTAGGTGTAGGCCGGCTTGTCCGCCAGCGCCATCACGCGGCAAGGCAGGGTGCCCGAGCGCATCTCCACTTCGGCGCCGTCGGGCATGTTCAGGCGCACCAGGTTGTGCAGCGACATGAACTGGTCCACGCCGGAGTACGAGCGCTGCATCGAGTCGTAGGCGAGCCAGTCCTTTTTGAACAGCATGAAGCTGCCCTGGTCGGCATGGGCGTGGCTTTCGTCGTACTGGCCGCACTGGAAGTGGCCGTAGGTCGCGTCCATGTTCCAGTCCGAGCGCATCATGAAGTTGCCCGTGCCTTCGCCCCAGTAGGTGGTGGACAGCGCCGAGCGGTTGATATCGGGCGTGGTCTGGGTGTTGGGCAGCGCGTACAGCAGGTCGGCGTAGTAGTCGTAGTCGTAGCGCATGCGCGGCACGCTGGAATTGCTCACCACGTTGCGCGCCACGCCGGCCAGGCGGTCCTTCGGGAAGAGCGAGATCAGCTCCAGCAGGTACTCGCGGTTGTAGTCGAACAGGGCGCCTGTCACGTCGCGGGTCGAGTCGCCCACCACGGCGCGGCGGTCCAGCGTCGGCATCGTGGTGTGGATCTCCTGCGCGATCGAGGCCAGGGTGTGGGGCGTCTTGTCGGCGATGCGTTCGCCGGTGGAGCGCTCCCAGGTGTCATAGATGGTCCAGAGAACGCGGTTGGAAACGCCGTAGCCCGTGCCCTCGGACGAGCCGCCGCCCACCACGCGGGTGTTGAGCAGCGGGATCAGCTCGCGCTCGACCTTCTGGTTGCGGAAGGTGTCCAGCCATTCCTGCGCGGAAGGGTTTTCGCCGTGCGTTGCCAGGCCCAGCTGCATGCCGGCGCTGATGAAGTGGCGGTAGTAGTTGTTGGCCGGGTTGTCGGTGGCCCAGCCGCTCCAGCGGTGCACGCGGCCGGCCCAGCGGCTTTCCATGCCCACCGTGGCATTGCCCGGCGCCTTCCAGATGTTCCACATCGCCTGGTTGCCATAGGCGATCCAGCGCGCCTTCTGCTCGGCGCTCAGGCCGTCGTGGGCCCAGTCATAGACCCTGGCCAGGTTGCCCAGGTACCAGTCAACTTCGAGATAGCTGTCGCGCTGGATGGCCGGGTAGGTGCCGCTGGCGATCAGGGCCTCTTCGGACTTGACGATGTCGTCCATCAGCCGCACCGCCAGGTCGCGGTACTTCACCTCGCCGGACATCTGGAACACGATGGCCGCAAACCAGGGCGAGAAGTTGTAGGGGTTTGCGCCGCCCAGCTTCTGGTCCACCAGGGCCTTCAGGCGCATGGCCTCGGGCGCACCGCGCGCGTACTTCTCCTGCAGGCAGGCCTTGAGCTCGGCGTTGGCCAGCAGCAGCTTGGGGTGGGTGTCGGAGACGACAGCCGCAGTGGAGGTGCTGCGCGTGACGTTGCACGCGGCCAGCGGGTCGGCCGCCACAAAGCGCGCCGTCACGGTCCGCGCGCCGGACATGGTGATGTTGCAGCTGACAAAGTCGGAGCAGACGCCGTTGGCGTCCCAGCCGTCGAAGGCAAATCCGGGCGCCGGAATTGCGCGTAGGCTCACCACCGTGCCCTGGGGGATGTTGCCCGCGCAGCCGGAGGTCGTGCAGTCCACGCCATCGGGCACGGAATACACGCGGCCCTGTCCGCCGGTGATGATGATGGTCAAGGCGGCCATCGGTACGTTGGCCGCCATGGCGCGCATCTTGCCGGCGCCGGGTGCGTCGGCTGTCATCGGGCTGGCTGGATCGCCGGCTTCACTGCCGGCGGACTCGCTGCCACCGCAAGCCACCAGCAGGGTGCTGACGGCAACCGTCACGGCGCTCATTGCAAATGCTTTTCTCATGAAGTTCCTCCTCAGGGTTAAAGGTCTGGGTCAGGCGGCCAGCAAAGCCGCGGGCTCATTGGCGGGCTGCGCGGCTTTGGCAAATGCCAGCAGCTCGTGGGTCCACAGCTCGAACCAGTCGAACACCAGGTCCACGCGCTCCATCGCGTCCTGCTGCTGTGGCGCGCTGAGCACGACCTGCGCGAGTTCGGCGTGGTCGTTGTTCATGGCGTGGCCCGACTCCAGGTTGAAGTGGAATTCGCCGCAGTAGCGCAGCTCCACGCCGGTTTCCTGCTGGTACTGGACCGCGACTTTCGAGGTCAGCGCGAACAGCACGTTGCCGGTCTCTTCAATCGCTTCGATGATGGCCATGCGCACCACCGGCTCGGCGCCCCAGATCAGGTGGGCCAGTCGGTGCGCCAGCAGGCGGTTCTGGATGGTGGCGTCGCTGTAGAGAAAGCGCAGCGTGTCGCCGGGGGTGCGCTTCACGTCGTCATGGCCCAGCTTGGTGAAGTCCTCCAGGTACCACGGCCAGTGATGGTCGTCCTCATAGGTGTGGGCGTTGATCATCTTGAGCCAGGGGTCGTTGGTCGGCTCGTTGCGCAGCACCAGGCGGTTCAGGTCGCCAAAGCTCATGATGAAGGAGGCCATGCACGGGAAGAACGCCAGGCGCTCGCGCGTGGAAAGCGCCTCGTCGCGCAGGAAGTCGAAGAAGGGCAGGCGGGCGTAGTCGCGTTTGCGCAGGAAGATTCGCTTGAGTACGTTTTTCATTGGGCGGTCAGTTGATGCGGTCGATCAGGTTCAGCACGGCACCGGCGCCGGCACGGCCGGCCTTGGCGGCCTGTACCAGCAGTGCGGTGGCGCGCGCAGGATCGCGGCGCACCTGCTGGCCGTAGTCGCTGTTGACCTGGAGCAGCATGAAGCCGGCGCGCTCGGCGGCCTCGGCATTGCCGCTGGCCGCAAGCTGTTCGTACAGCTTGAGCGAGCGGTCGAACTGGCCCAGGTAGTAGGCGTGGTGGGCCTGGTCCAGCGTGGCTGCGGGCTCGCCCGCTGCCAAGGCGGGCGTGCCTGCTGTGAGCAGCGAGGCGGTGGCCAGTGCGAATGCGGTAAGGACCTTGTGGGTGTTGTGGTTCATGGAGGTTTTCATCCCATCAGGGGTTGCAGGGCGGTCTGGATGCGCTTCATCTGGTCGGAGGTGACCATCAGGGCCAGCGCGCGCGAAAAGCGCGGCTCCTGCACGCCCGAGACGATGTATTGCCAGCGGTAGGCGCCGAGCAGGCCTTGGGCGACTGCGACGGCGTCCGCGGCCGGCAGGGTGCGGTCGCAGGTGTTGACGAAGTACTCGGCATCGGCGCGCGACTGCAGCTGCAGGATGCCGTCCACCGCGCCCACCAGCGCGATCAGGTCGTCAACGGCCTTGTCGCGCTCGGCATGCGAGATGCGCTCGTTCTCGCGCTCCCATTCGAGCTCGTCGAGCAGCGCGTGCTGCGACTCTTCCCTCCAGTGGAACAGGAACACGTCCTTGTACAGCTCGGAGATGTCATCGGCGGCGTCGATGCTGTGGCGGTAGTGCACCTGGGTGAACAGCTCGATGTGGCAGGTCAGCGCGAGCACGGCCCAGGTCGAGGCCTGCAGCACCTGCGCAGCCACGCCGTTGGCCGTGGCCTGGAACTGGTAGCCGTCGTGCATGCCCGCGCCGGCCAGCAGCTCGATGCGGCGGAATAGCTCCTGGTGCTTGAGCTCCTCGTCGGTGAAGCGCACCAGGGCTTCCAGCGCCACCTGGTCGCCATACCAGTGGTTGCGGCTGAGCTCCAGCATCTTGATGCCGATGAAGCGCTCGACCAGCCCGAACATGTTGGCGTAGGTGCGGCCCTGCACCTGGCTCAGGCGCAGCTGTTCGGCGGGCGTGAGGAAGGCCAGCCGGCTGATGCGCGACAGGCCGTCGGGCAGGAAGGGTTTGGAGAAGTCGAACTCGCGCGCGCGGATCACGTCGCGGTCGATGTCCCAGCGGATGCGTTTGGAGGCAGCGATGCACCTGGCGTACTGTTCTGTGTGGGTTGAAGTCATGGTCATTCGTGAAATCTCTTTGATGTGCATCAGTCCGGTGTTGAGAAAGCAAAGGCCGGTTGCCCGGCGAAATGGGGTGGCGGTGCCAGGTCGTGGCGCGCCAGCGCCGCGGCAATGCGCGGCAGGCAGGCCTGCGCTGCGCGCCGGCCTGCCTCGAACAGGTAAGGCATGGCGGCGGTGTCCCAGAGGCCCACGTGGCGGTCCAGCGCCAGGTCGATGTCGATGACCTGTTGGCCGGCCGCCTGTGCCGCCGCGGTGCGCGCGTTCATGAGGTTGTTGATGAGGGTGGTGCTGGTCTGGGCCACCAGGCGCGAGAGCCGGTCCACCCGGCGCGGCATCTGGCCGGTAAAGCCCAGCGTCAGCACCACACTTGCGTCGTGCGCCGCCCCTATGGGCAGCGGGTCGGACAGCACGCCGTCGACCAGGCGCTGGCCGTCGATCTCGACGCTGGGGAAGATGATGGGCACGGCCATGCTGGCGCGCAGCGCGTCGGCCAGGTTGCCGCGCGACAGCACCACCGGGCAGCCGGTGGCGGCATTGGTGGCGGCCACGCGCAGCGGCGTGGGCAATTGCTCCAGGCGCGAGTCACCAAAGGCCGCAGCGATGCGCTGTGCGATCAGGCCGTCGTCGCGCATGGCAAAGCCGTCGCCAAAGCCGGCCAGCCGGGGCAGGACCATCTGGGCATAGGCGCGCCAGCGCCGCTGCTGCGTCAGCTCCTGGGACCACAGGCGCGTGGCCAGCTGCAAAGCCTCCTGGCCTTCCAGCCCCATGGCAATGGTCGCGCCGAACAGCGCGCCCGAACTGCAGCCTGCCACCAGACCGGGGCGTATGCCTTCTTCGGCCAGCCGCTGGGCGATGCCGAGCGCGGCGACACTGCGTACGCCGCCGCTGCCCAGCACAAGGGCCAGGCCGCGTGTGGCTTCGGGGCGATGGATGTGGCCTTGCATGGCAGGCTCCTAGCGCGCGATGAAATCCACGACGCTGTCGATCACCCCGGCGCTGCGCAGCACCAGGTGGTGGCCGTAGCCGCGGGTGCGCTTGAACTTCGCGTCGAAGCTGGCGTTGGCCAGTGCCAGACCGTGCTCGAAGGGGATCTCCTCGTCGTCCTCGTCGTGCACGATGAGCGTGGTGGCGCCGCTGGTGCGCACCATGTCCACCACCGACATGCGCGACCAGTCCAGCCGCCCGCCGTACAGGCGCACCAGCCGGTCGCGCACGCGCTGCAGCACCGCGGCACTGAGGCCCACGTGCTGGCCGAACGCCTCGATGAACCAGTTGCAGTGGTCAAACGAGCTGACCAGCACCATCTTCTTCGCCTCCACACCCCAGTCGCGCTGCGCGTACATGGCCATGGACGCGCCGAACGAATGCGCGAGCACCGCGTGCAGCGGCCCGGCATGGGCGGCAACGGCCGCAATGGCGGAGGCGAACTGCACCAGGTCGGTCGAGCGGCCCGACGACTCGCCATGGGCGGGCGCGTCGAAGGCCACGACGCGGTAGCCCGCGCTCACCAGCGGGCCCACCATGCGGCCCATGTGGGTGGCGTGCGAGCCCCAGCCGTGCACCATCAGCACCACCGGGCCGCGGCCCCACTCCATCACCGCCAGTTCGCCGCCGCCAAAGCGCAGGCGGCTCTTGACGGCCTGCTGGCGCAGCGCGTGGTGCCAGTCGCGAGGTGCGGTGCGCGGGGGCGTGGCCAGCTGCGCGTAGGCCAGCCGAGCCGCCACGGCGGGCAGCAGCCTGCACAGCACGCCGTAGAGGCCGCGCAAGGCGCGCAGGCCGGGTGTAGTCGCAAAACGTCCGGCACGCCGCGGCAGCGGCGGTGCCGTCGGCTTGAGCATGTCGGGAAAGGTCGTCTCGGGGGAAAACTGGTAACTCATGTGCATTCCTTGGGATCAGTGCAGGCGAATTTATCGACGGCACCGGAATGCGGCTACATGAAATTGGTCATGTTCCGGGCGTGTGGAACATGACGGCGCGAGCCGTTGTGAGGCGGCGCTAGATGTCCTGCAGCGCGGCCAGCAGGGTGGC
>CALRME020000139.1:0-7321 GCA_943369045.1 Sphingobacterium thalpophilum | reverse complement strand
ATAAAAGTTGGCTGCCCCGCGGTAGCGGTTGAACCGCGGCGGGAAAATCTTGCCCGGGAGGGCGGCCGACAGGAAGGTCGGCGAACTGTCGAGCGCGGTGCGCACTATGGCCGTCAGTTGCCGCGATTGATCACTGTCGCGCGGCAACTGCGTGTTGTTCTTTACTTGCGCCGCCTGGTCGCCCGCGCTCTCGCGCCCGTCAGCCCAGCTTGCGCTGGAGAGCAGGGCGTTGCAGCGCGCCACGGCGGCTGCGTCGAGGAGCGGGAAGGTCAGGAGCATGGCGGCGGCTTTGCCTGTTGAGTTTAGAACTTCGCGGCGAGCGACACCTGCAGCATGCGACCTCCGCCCGGCACGTAGTGGCCGCGGTACAGCGATTCACCGTACAGCTTGTTGGTGATGTTGCTCAGGTGGGCCCGAACCAGCAGGTCGGGGTTGAACTGGTATTCCGCCAGCAGGTCGCCGGTGGTGAAGCCGGGCGCGTTCCAGGACGGCGCGGTCACGTCGGCAGGGGCTTGCTGGCTGCGGAAGTTCACGCCGCCGCCAATGCGCCACTGCGGTGTCAGCTGGTAGGTGTTCCACACCGTGCCGCTGTGGCGGGGCGACAGGCCGGGGCGGTCACCTTCGCGGTTGCCCACCGTGGTGGCGGTGGACGCGGCGATGTCGACCCGGGCGATCGGCAGCCACTGGTAGGAGGCATAGACCTCCCACTTCGGGGTCAGGCGGCCGACCACGTCGACTTCGACGCCGGCGGCGTGGCGCTTGCCCGACAGCAGCAGACGGGTGGCGGCCGTGTCCGGGTCAGTGTTGCGCTCGTTCTTCTTGGTGGTGTGGAAGATCGCGAAGCGGGTCGAAAAGCGCTTGTCGGCCGAGTCCAGCTTGGCGCCGAACTCGATGTTGGCGCTCTGTTCCGGCGGCGTGTTGGCCGACTGGGCGTTGTACGAATAGGTGTCGCCCGAGGTGTTGAACGAGGTGCCGTACGAGAAGTGGAACGACTGCAGGTCGTTGGGCTGGTACAGCGCGCCGACGCGCTTGCTCCAGTTGGAGATCTTCTGCTCGTAGGTCGTGGTCGTCACGGGGCCGGCTGCGGCGCCGGGGATCGCGAAATTGTCGAAGCGGCCGCGCATGCTGTCGTAGCGCAGGCCGCCCAGCAGCTTCCAGTGCGGCGCGATCTGGACCAGGTCCTGTGCATAGACGCCCAGCGCCTTGTTCACGAAGCCGCTGCCTACGCGCAGGACGCGGCGGCCTTCGTCGATGGAGGCACCGTCATCGGGCGTGCCGGCCAGCGTGTTGGGCTTGGCGAGGTCGACCCCGCCCTGCGCCGCGCTGCGGGCAGCGTAGACGGTCTTTTCCTCCCGCGAGAAATCAAAGCCGGCCGTGACGTCGTGCTGCACGCCCAGCGCCTTGAACTTCGTGGTCAGGTCGCTTTGCAGCTGCACCGTGTCCAGGTCCTGGATCTTGAGCTGCGTGCCGCGAGAGAACACGGTGCGGGCACCGAAGTTGGTCAGGTCAGGTGCCAGGCCGCCGGGTTGCAGTGCATTGGCGGCAAAGCGGACGGTGCCGGCGCGCTGGTCGCGCGTGAACGCACCCTTGCGCACCATGGTCTTGAGGACCGTGTCGCCGCCGAAGCGGTGGGTGTGGCTGAAGGAGGCGATCCTGGCGCTGCCGTCGTTGTAGTCACTGGCCATGCCGTAGTACGCGGAGGGGCTCAGGCTGCCGATCAGCGTGTTGGCTGCCGTGGTGTCGGCCGCGCGCGGCTTGATCCAGGGCAGGCCGTAGTTGATGCCGTTGTTGTTGTCCAGCCAGTACAGGCTGACCAGGAATTCGTCGGGCGTGTCGATGCCGAAGCGGTAGGAGCCGGCGATGCCGCGCTTGTCGATGCTGGAGCCGGCGCCGTTGTTGTCGGCCTTGTTGGCCATGGCGTTGATGCGCAGGGCGGCGTTCTCGCCGGTGCGGATGTTGAAGTCGCCGGTGATGCGCTTGTAGTTGTGCGTGCCCAGCGTGGTGATGACTTCGTTTTCGTTGACCAGCTGCGGGATCTTGCTGGACTGGTTGACGGCGCCGCCGGTGGAGCCGCGGCCAAACAGCATGGAGGCCGAGCCGCGCAGCACTTCGATGCGGTCGTTGTTGAAGGTGTCGCGGTCGTAGAAGGCCGCGTCGCGCATGCCGTCCAGGAAGATGTCGCCGGTGGTGGCCAGCGAGAAGCCGCGGATGCGGATGTCTTCCTCGCCGCCTTCAGCTGCCTGGAAGGTGATGCCGCCGGTGTTGCGCAGCACGTCCTTGACGGTGTCGAGGTTGCGGTCGTCGATCAGCTTTTCGGTCACGACGGTGATCGATTGCGGCACATCGCGCAGTTCCTGGGTGCCCTTGCCGAGGTTGGTCGTGGTGGTGCGCAGGCTGTCCTTGCCTTGCGGTGCTTCAGCTTTTTCGCGGACGGTCACCGGAGCCAGGGTCTTGCCCTCCGGGGTGTCTTGCGTCTGGGCCCAGCTGCCGAAGGAGGCAGCCAGCATCAAAGCGCCCAGCGGCAGGACCGCGGGACGGCTGCCCGGTCCGGGCAAGCCCGGCGCATGGTCAGGAATGGAGATGGTTGCGCTGCTTGCAGGGCGCAGCACGCCCGGTTTTTTCTTTGCCAAGATGGCCTCCAGTAGTCGCCGCGAACGGCTTGTTGTGCTGATGCTGGCTGGGGGCGGATGAGCGCTCGGTAGCTTGCCGACGGTGATTCACGCAGAAGTTTAACGCAAACAAGAATCTGTCTCATTTGCACTGACCGTCATCGTTGCAAAAATCCCGAAAAGCAGTTGTTGAGCGGCTGTCATTGGAGAATCCTGGGAGCCAGTGGGTTCTTCAACAAGAACGATTGGCAATTGCATCACATAGAATGCGAATAAGTCTTATTTTGGAGTAGTTATGACGCCGGTCGCGGGCACCTTGGGCTCTGCCTCTCATCTGGACAAGGTTCCCCTGCATCGCGCGTACATCGTTCGCGGTGTTGACGCGTCGGGCGCCGCCCCGGAGTGGGGCCGCCAGCTTGAAGAGATCGGTTTTTTTGCCGGTGAGCAGGTGATGGTGATGGCACGCGGCTTTCCGGGCGGTGACCCCCTGGTGGTACGCGTGGGACAGTCCACCTTCGCCTTGCGCTGCGCTGAAGCAGCATGCGTCCAGGTCGACCCCGTGGCCGGAAGCCCCGCATGAGCGAATCGGTCATCCACTTGCACCCAGCCGGCCGGCTGGCCGCGCTGGTTGGCAATCCCAACGCAGGCAAGACTGCCCTGTTCAACCGGCTCACCGGCAGCAGCCAGAAGGTGGCCAACTACGCCGGCGTGACCGTCGAGCGCAAGGAGGGCCGCCTGCCGCTTGCATCGGGCAAGACCGTTCGCGTCCTGGACCTTCCCGGCACCTACAGCCTGCATCCGCGCTCACCCGACGAGCGTGTCACTTGCGACGTCCTGCTCGGTCAGGCCATCGGGGAGAAGCGGCCCGACCTCGTGGTTTGCGTGGTTGATGCGACCAACCTGCGGCGCAGCCTGCGCCTGGTGCTGGGGGTCAAGCGCATGGGGCTGCCCTGCGTTGTGGCGCTGAACATGGCCGACCTGGCCGCCAGCCGCGGCATCGTGATCGACAGCCAGGCGTTGTCGCGAGAACTGGGTGTCCCCGTGGTCAGCACCGTTGCCATTGAGGGTGAGGGTGATGCCGCCCTGCGCGAATTGCTCGGGCGCTCCGAGGCCTGGGAAAAGCCCGCTGTTGCCACGCCGGTGCAGCAGCAGGAATCTGAGCTGCCCGACCATGAAGCGGTGCGCGCACTGCTGCAGCGCCTGAACCTGGACCAGGTCGCGCCGCATTTGCCCAGCGACCGGATCGACCGCATCGTGCTGCACCCGGTGATCGGGCCAATTCTTCTGGCCGTGCTGCTGTTCTTCGTGTTCCAGGCCGTGTTCGCCTGGGCTGTGGTGCCGATGGACGCGATCAAGGCCGCCACCGGCTGGCTGGGCCAGCAGGTCACGACTGCCGTTCCCGAGGGCCGCCTCCAGAGCTTCCTGGTCGACGGGCTTGTGGCGGGCCTGGGCGGCGTGGTCGTGTTCCTGCCGCAAATCCTGATCCTGTTTTTCTTCATCCTCATCCTGGAGGAGTCGGGCTACCTGCCGCGCGCGGCTTTCCTGCTGGACCGCATCATGGGTGGCGTGGGCCTCTCGGGGCGCTCTTTCATCCCGCTGCTTTCGAGTTTTGCCTGCGCCATCCCCGGCATCATGGCGGCGCGCACGATTGCCAACACGCGCGACCGCCTGGTGACCATCATGATCGCGCCGATGATGACCTGCTCGGCGCGGCTGCCGGTGTATGCGCTGCTGATCGGCGCCTTCATCCCGCAGCGGGAGATCGGCCCCGGCTTCGAACTGCAGGGCGTGGTGCTGTTTGCGTTGTACGCCGCGGGCGTGATCGGCTCGCTGATGGTGGCCTGGGTGCTCAAGCGCTTCACCGGCAAGGGCCAGGTGCGGCCGCTGATGATGGAACTGCCCACTTACCACCTGCCGCGCGTGCGCAACATTGCGCTGGGCCTGTGGCAGCGCGCGCAGATCTTCCTGCGCCGCGTGGGCGGCATCATCCTGACGCTGACGGTGGCGCTGTGGTTCCTCGCGAGCTTTCCCTCGCCGCCCGAGGGCGCCACGCACCCGCCCATCGAGTACAGCATCGCCGGCATCCTGGGCAAGGGGCTGGCGGTCGTGCTGGGGCCGATCGGCTTCAATTGGCAGATCAGCATTGCGCTGGTTCCGGGCATGGCGGCGCGCGAAGTCGCCGTCGGTGCGCTGGGCACGGTGTATGCGCTGTCTGCCACCGGCGAAGACACGGCCAAGGCGCTGACGCCTCTGATCGCGCAGAGCTGGAGCCTCGCGACGGCGCTGTCGCTGCTGGCCTGGTTTGTGTTTGCGCCGCAGTGCCTGTCCACCCTGGCGACGGTCAAGCGCGAAACCGGGGGATGGCGCTGGCCGCTGGTGATGGCGGGCTACCTGTTTACGCTGGCTTACGCAGCCTCGTTCATCACTTACCGCACGGCGCTGGCATTGGGCTGGGGATGACAAGCAGTATCCGCGCGGTCTGCAGGGCAAAAAAGGCCTGCAAGCCGCGCCAGATATGCTGTGAGAAAGTTACTCGATCTCGCCCATCTGGCTTTGCAGGTAGTTCTGGATGCCGACCTTGCCGATCAGGTCGATCTGCGTTTCCAGGAAGTCGATGTGCTCTTCGGTGTCGTCCAGGATGCCCTGGAGCAGATCGCGCGAGACATAGTCACGCACGCTTTCGCAGTGGGCGATGCCCGCCTTGATGGTGGCTTGCGCGCCCATCTCGCTCTTGAGGTCGCACGACAGCAGCTCGGGCACGTCCTCGCCGATCATCAGCTTGGCCAGGTCCTGCAGGTTGGGCAGGCCGTCGAGCATGAAGATGCGGTCCATCAGCTTGTCGGCGTGTTTCATCTCGCCGATCGACTCTTCGTATTCCTTCTTGGCCAGCTTGTCCAGGCCCCAGTGCTTGAGCATCCGGTAGTGCAGGAAGTACTGGTTGATGGCCGTCAGCTCGTTCTTGAGCTGAGCTTGCAGGTGTTCTATGACTTTGGCGTCGCCTTGCATGGTGCGCTCCCGTTGTTGTTGATCGGGCGATTCTCCCGGAAAACTCCGCTTTGCAGGGCCATGCCCACACGCACACGGTCGGTGTGCGTGTGAGACGTGTTTGCATTCAAGCGGGGGCGCTGCTGCGGATGAGGTGGTCGAACGCACCCAGGGCCGCCTTGGCACCGTCGCCCGCGGCAATGATGATCTGCTTGAACGGCACTGTGGTCGCGTCTCCGGCCGCGAACACGCCTGGGATGGAGGTCTGGCCCCGGCTGTCGACCACGATCTCGCCGTGCTTCGAAAGCTCGATCGTGCCCTTGAGCCATTCGGTGTTGGGCACCAGGCCGATCTGCACGAACACGCCTTCGAGGTCCACGCGCTTCTCTTCACCCGAGGTGCGGTCCTTGTAGGTCAGGCCGTTGACCTTGTCGTCGCCCGTGATGGACGTAGTCTGCGCGTTGGTGAACACGGTGACGTTGGGCAGGCTGCCCAGCTTGCGCTGCAGCACCGCGTCGGCACGCAGTTGCGTGTCGAATTCGATCAGCGTCACGTGCGCTACCAGGCCGGCCAGGTCGATGGCCGCCTCGACGCCGGAGTTGCCGCCGCCAATCACCGCCACGCGCTTGCCCTTGAACAGCGGCCCGTCGCAGTGCGGGCAGTAGGCCACGCCCTTGTTCTTGAATTCCTTCTCGCCGGGCACGTTGATGTTGCGCCAGCGCGCGCCGGTCGACAGGACCACCGATTTCGCCTTGAGCGAAGCGCCGCTTTCCAGCTGGATCTCGATCAAACCGTTGCCGGTGACGAGCGATTTCGCGCGCTGCAGGTTCATGATGTCCACGTCGTAGTGGCGCACGTGTTCTTCCAGTGCGAGGGCGAATTTAGGCCCTTCAGTCTCCTTGATGGAGACGAAGTTCTCGATGCCCAGCGTATCGAGCACCTGGCCGCCGAAACGCTCGGACGCGATGCCGGTGCGGATGCCCTTGCGGGCTGCATAGACGGCGGCCGCTGCGCCGGCCGGGCCGCCGCCGACGATGAGCACGTCGAATGGGTCCTTGGCGGAGATCTTCTTCGCCTCGCGTTCCGTGCCACCCGTATCGACCTTGGCCAGGATTTCTTCCAGGCTCATGCGGCCGTTGCCGAACATGGTGCCGTTGAGAAAGACGGTCGGCACGCCCATGATCTGGCGTTCTTCGATTTCGTCCTGGAAGATGCCGCCTTCGACCATGGTGGTCTTGATCCGCGGGTTCTGGATTGCCATCAGGTTCAGGGCCTGAACCACGTCGGGGCAGTTGTGGCAGGTCAGCGAAACGTAGACCTCGAAATCGAGGTCGGCGTCCAGTGCCTTGATCTGGTCCAGCAGCGCCTGCTCCACCTTGGGCGGGTAACCGCCGACCTGCAGCAGCGCGAGCACGAGCGAGGTGAACTCGTGGCCCATGGGCAGGCCGGCAAAGCGCGGGCCGTGGGTCTCGCCTGGGCGGTTCACCGAAAAGGAGGGCGTGCGGTGCGCGGTGCCCTGCGTTTCGCTCACGTGCATCAGCGGCGAGGCTTCGGCGATGTCCTTGAGCAGTTCGCGCATCTCATGCGATGCGGGTGTGTCGTCCAGCGATGCGGCGATTTCCACGGGCTGCGAAATGCGCTGCAGGTAACTGGCGAGTTGGGCTTTGAGGCTGGCTTCGAGCATGGCTTCTCCCTTCGAATGCTTGTCGAAAACAAAAAAGCCCGGG
>CALRME020000138.1:0-7331 GCA_943369045.1 Sphingobacterium thalpophilum | reverse complement strand
CCGGCTTTGTCCACCGCGCGGTGCTGGAAGACTTGCCTGACCTTTCCGGCTACCAGGTGTATGCCTGCGGCGCGCCCATCGTGGTCGATTCGGCCCGCGCCGAATACTCGGCCGCCGGCAAGCTGCCGCCCGACGAGTTCTACGCCGACTCGTTCACCACTGAAGCCGACAAGCACAAGGACCCCGCATGAAAAGCCTCAAGCAACCCGCATTCGCCCTGGCCGCACTGGCCTTCGCTGTTTCCGCCTTTGCCCAACCCGTCGCCCCCGTGTGGCAGCTGGCCGCCAGCGAGCAGCCCAAGCTGATGGAAACGCTCAAGACCATCGTCGAGATTGAAACCGGCAGCACCAACCGCGCCGGGCTGGACAAGCTGTCGCAACTCATCTCCGACCGGCTCAAGGCCATGGGCGGCGAGGTGCAGTTCATCGAGCCGGTGGCGGCGGATGTCTACCGCATGGAAGACACGCCCGAGAAGCCGTCGGACATCGGCCGCGCCGTCAAGGCCATCTTCAAGGGCACGGGCACGAAGAAGATCCTGATGATCGCGCACATGGACACGGTCTACCCGGCCGGCATGCTGGCGCAGCAGCCCTACCGCGTGGACGGCAACAAGGCTTTTGGCCTGGGCATTTCCGACGACAAGCAGGGCGTGGCAACCATCTTGCACACCGTGGCGATGCTGCAGGCGCTCAAGATCAATGACTACGGCACGCTCACCATCCTGATCAACGGCGACGAGGAGATCAGCTCGCCCGCCGCCCGCAAGCTGTTCGCCCGCGAAGGCGCGGCGCACGATGCGGTCATGTCGTTCGAGGCCTCGCGCGTGGACAGCGACAAGGTCTCGCTGGCCACCAGTGGCATCGCCCTGGCCACGCTGACGGTGCGCGGCCGCGCCTCGCATGCGGGCAGCGCGCCCGAGCGCGGCGTGAATTCGCTCTACGAGCTGTCGCACCAGCTGCTGCAGCTGCGCGACCTGTCGGTGCCCAGCCGCGGCCTGAAGATGAACTGGACCGTCGCCAAGGCCGGCGTGGTGCGCAACATGATCCCGCCGGGCGCGCAGGCCTGGGCCGATATCCGGCTGCTCAAGGTCAGCGACCTGGCGGACCTGGAAAAGCGCATCAACGAGCGCATCAAGAACAAGCTGCTGCCCGAGTCGGAGGTGACGGTCGCCATCGAGAACCGCCGCCCGCCGCTGGAGGCGACAGAAGCTTCGCGCGCGCTGGCCGTGCATGCCCAGCGCATCTACAAGGAAATCGGCAAGGACCTGGTGGTTGACCCCGAACCCGAAGGCGGCGGCACCGACGCGGCCTTTGCCGCGCTGGAGACCAAGGCGCCGGTGATCGAGCGCTTCGGCCTGCAGGGCTTTGGCGCGCATTCGAGCAACGCCGAATACATCCTGGTCGATTCGATCCAGCCACGCTTGTACCTGGCGGCGCGCATGGTGATGGACCTCGCGAATGGGAAGGCGCGCTAAGGCACGCGGGGAAGGCGCGCTGAACTGCCGATAGCGGGTCGGGCTGTTGTCCGACAACCGCCGTTGAGCTCCGGTAATAAATTGCTTCAAGCGGTTGTTACCAAGGAGCCAGCATGAAATACCTGCCCAGCCACCTCATTGCCTGCGCCCTCCTGGCGGGCGCGGCCCTTCCGGCCTTTGCGCAAACGCCGGCGCCCGCCCCCACCAATAAAAGCTGGATGTCCAGTGGCAGGGGCTACCTAGGACTGAACGTCGGGCGCTCACGTTACAACGCGCCCTGCGGCCCCTCGGCGCTGGCCTGTGACAGCCGTGACAGCGCCGCCCACCTCTATGCCGGCTCGCAGATGGGCCAATTCTGGGGCCTGGAGCTGGGCTACCTCGACATGGGCAACGTGGCGCGCGGCGGCGGCACCACGCGCGCGCGGGGCCTGAACCTGAGCGCCGTGGGCAAAGCGCCGGTCTGGAATTCGTTTGGCGTCTACGGCAAGCTGGGCACCACTTACGGCCGCACGGAAACGTCTTCCGTTGTTGGCTCAGGCGTGGCGGCAGGCAATGAGCATGGCTTTGGCCTGTCGTACGGCGCCGGCATCACCTATGACTTCACACCCAAACTGTCGGGCGTACTGGCCTGGGACAGCCATGACTTCCGCTTTGCCGGCAGCGGCCGCGACACGGTGCGATCCACCAGCCTGGGCCTGCAATATCGTTACTAGAAAAGCGGGGACTCCTGTCGATTTTGGGCGGGCTGGTTCGTCATAGTGGTGCCACCCCACCGCAACAAGGAGATTCCCCATGTCCAGCCCCGCCACCCAGGCCGTCCCGGACGGCATGCACACCGTCACCCCGCACCTCGTCTGCGCCGGTGCGTCCGACGCCATTGCGTTCTATGTGAAGGCCTTCGGCGCCACCGAACTGATGCGCATGCCCGGCAAGGACGGCAAGCTGATGCACGCCTGCATCCTGATCGGCAACTCGCGCGTGTTCCTGGCCGATGAGTTTCCTGAGTGGGGCGGCTTCGGCCCGCTGTCGCTCAAGGGCTCGCCGGTGACCATCCACTTGCAGGTCGAGGACGCCGACGCCGCTTACGCCAAGGCTGTAGCTGCCGGCGCCACTGCCACCATGCCGCTGCAGGACATGTTCTGGGGCGACCGCTACGGACAGGTGAAAGACCCGTTCGGCCACCAATGGGCGATTGCCACTCACAAGGTCGACATGACGCCTGAAGAAATCAAGCAGGCCATGGACAAGATGGGCTGAAAAAGCAGAAAGGGCCCGAAGGCCCCTTTTGTTTATTCGCCGAGGTAGGCGGCCCGCACCTTGGGGTCGCTCAACATTTCCTTGGCATCCCCGTTCATGGTGATCAGGCCCGATTCCATCACGTAGCCGCGGTCGGCAATGCCCAGCGCGCGGCTGGCGTTTTGCTCGACCAGCAGGATGGTCACGCCCTGGGCGTACACGTCCTTCACGACCTCGAAGATCTTGTCGACCATGATGGGCGACAGGCCCATGGAGGGCTCGTCCAGCAGCAGCACCTTGGGGCGGCTCATCAGCGCGCGGCCCATGGCCAGCATCTGCTGCTCGCCACCGGACATGGTGCCGGCCAGCTGGTCGCGGCGTTCCTTCAGGCGCGGGAAGATGGTGAACACCTTGTCCATGTCGGCCGCGATTTCGGGCTTGTCGTTGCGGATGTAGGCGCCCATCTGCAGGTTTTCGGTGATGGTCATGCGCGTGAACACGCCGCGGCCCTCGGGCACCATGGCCAGGCCCTGCCTGACCAGGTCCCAGGCGCCCAGGCCCTTGATGCTCTTGCCCAGGTATTCGATGTCGCCGGTGCTGATCGGCAGCGTGCCGGTGATCGCCTTCATGGTGGTGGTCTTGCCGGCGCCGTTGGAGCCGATCAGCGACACCAGCTCGCCTTCGCGGACTTCGAAATCCACGCCCTTGACGGCCTGGATGCCGCCGTAGGCGACCTTCAGGCCGGTGACTTTGAGTAGTACTTCTGCCATTTCAGTGACCCCCGGTGCCGAGGTAAGCCTCGATCACTTTTTCGTTTTTCTGTACATCGGCCGGCGTGCCCTCGGCAATCTGCTTGCCGTAGTCGAGCACCGTCACGCGGTCGCACAGGCCCATCACCAGTTTCACGTCGTGCTCGATGAGCAGGATGGTGCGGTTGTCCTTGCGGATCTGGTCGATCAGCTCGCGCAGCAGGACTTTTTCGGTGGCGTTCATGCCGGCCGCCGGTTCGTCCAGCGCGATCAGCTGCGGGTCGGTGGCCAGCGCGCGGGCGATTTCAAGCCGCCGCTGGTCGCCGTACGACAGCGTGCGGGCCTTGTAGTCGGCGTACTTGCCGATGCCCACGTAGTCGAGCAGTTCCTGTGCGCGCTTGGCAATCGCCGCTTCTTCGGACTTGAAGCCCGGAGTGCGCAGGATGGCGCCGATCAGGCCCGAGCCGGTGCGGATGTGCCGGCCGACCATGACGTTTTCGAGCGCCGTCATTTCAGAGAACAGGCGGATGTTCTGGAACGTGCGGGCAATGCCCGCCTTGGCCACTTCATGCACCGCCGTGGGCTGGTAGGGCTTGCCCGCCAGCTCGAAGGTACCGCTGTCGGGCGTGTACAGGCCGGTGATGACGTTGAAGAACGTGGTCTTGCCGGCGCCGTTGGGACCGATCAGGCCGTAGACCTGGCCGCGTTCGATGGTGATGCCCACGTCCGAGAGGGCTTGCAGGCCGCCGAAGCGTTTGGAAATGCCTGCGACTTTGAGAACGGTTTCTGCCATGTCGTTCTCCTTACTTGTTCTGCAGTGACTTGCCGTGCTCGGGCGACGGCCACAGGCCGCGCGGTCGCATCAGCATCACCACGATCATGGCCAGCGCGATCAGCAGCTGGCGCAGGATGGCGGCGTCGAGCCGCCCACCGGTCAGGGCCTGTAGCGGGCCGGCGACGTAGCGCAGCACTTCAGGCAGGGCCGACAGCAGCACCGCGCCCAGGATCACGCCCGGCAGGTGGCCGATACCGCCCAGCACCACCATGGCGACGATCATCACCGACTCCATCAGGCTGAACGACTCGGGCGAGACGAAGCCCTGGAAGGCCGCGAACATGGTGCCCGAGACGCCGCCGAAGGTGGCGCCCATGCCGAAGGCCAGCAGCTTCATGTTGCGGGTGTTGATGCCCATGGCCTTGGCGGCGATTTCGTCTTCGCGGATGGCCATCCAGGCGCGGCCGATGCGCGACAGTTCCAGCCGGTGGCAGATCACGATGCTGACCAGCACCAGCGCCAGGAACAGGTAGTAGTACATCGACACCGAGGCGAACTCCAGGCCGAAGAAGGTGTGGTTCTTGCCGAGGTCAAAACCGAAGAACTTGATCGAGTCGATCTGGTTCAGGCCCTTGGGTCCGTTGGTGATGTTGACGGGGTGGTCCAGGTTGTTGAGGAACACCCGGATGATTTCGCCAAAGCCCAGGGTGACGATGGCCAGGTAGTCGCCGCGCAGCTTGAGTGTGGGCGCGCCCAGCAGGATGCCCAGCACGCCCGCCAATGCAGCTCCGGCTGGAATCACGATCCACAACGGCATGTGCAGGCCGGTGGGGAAGCTCGCCGCGATCCAGGCAAAGCTCTCGGACAGGTGGGGCGAGGCCAGCAGGCCGTACATGTAGGCGCCGATGGCGAAGAAGGCGACGAAGCCCAGGTCCAGCAGGCCGGCGTAGCCGACCACGATGTTCAGGCCCAGGGCCAGCAGCACGTACAGCAGCGCCACGTCGGCGATGCGAACCCAGGCGTTGCCGGCCGTCTGCAGCAGCAGCGGCAGGATGGCCAGCGCCAGCGCCGTGAGCGCGTACACGGCGTATTTGTTCTGCTTGTTGATGAAGGTCATCATGATGTGTGTCCTTCGTTAAGCGCGGTCCGCCACCCGCTCACCCAGCAGGCCCGAGGGCCGCAGCGTCAGCATGATGATGAGCACGATGAAAGCAAAGATGTCGGAGTAGTGGCTGCCCAGCACACCGCCGGTGAGGGTGCCGATGTAGCCCGAGCCGATTGATTCGATCAGCCCCAGCAGGATGCCGCCGACCACTGCGCCGGCCAGGTTGCCGATGCCGCCGAACACCGCCGCCGTGAAGGCCTTCAGGCCCGGCAGGAAGCCCATGGTGTGCTGCACCGTGCCGTAGTTGGACGCGTACATGATGCCGGCGATGGTCGCCAGGATGGCGCCGATGATGAAGGTGGCCGAGATCACCATGTCGGGCTTGACGCCCATCAGGCCCGCCACGCGCGGGTTCTCCGCCGTGGCCCGCATCGCGCGCCCCAGCTTGGTGTAGTTGACCAGGTACATCAGGGTGGCCAGTGAGACCGCCGTCAGGCCCAGGATCATGATCTGGGTGGGCGTGATCACCGCGCCGCCTATGTTCAGCGGGGTGCTGGGCAGCAGCGTGGGGTACGGCTTGTAGTTGGGCTTCCAGATGATCATGGCCAACGTCTGCAGCAATATCGACATGCCGATGGCCGTGATGAGGGGCGCCAGTTTGGGACTGTTTCGCAGCGGCCGGTAAGCCACTTTCTCGATCGTGTAGTTCAGCACCGCGGCCACCACGCATGAGATGAGCATGGCCACAATCAGCACGATCCAGCCGGGGGTTCCGGGCATGGCGTCCTGCATGAGGCCGATGATGGTCCAGCTGGTGATGGCCCCGACCATGAGGACCTCGCCGTGCGCGAAGTTGATGAGGTTGATGATGCCGTACACCATGGTGTAGCCCAAGGCCACCAAGGCGTACATGCTGCCGAGGACCAGACCGTTGATGATCTGTTGCAGCAGGATTTCCATAAGAGATTCTCCGTTTTTATGACCGGCGGTTCAGCCAGGGTCAGCCCCGTTTTTATCGACCGGACCGTTTGTGATCGGCCGGCAGGCCTTGTGGGCCCACCGTCCATCTAGCAAAAAACCCGCCAGGCTTGCGGGTTTGGTGAGCGATTGTAGCCAAGGGCTTCCGGGGGGCAAAAGCGGGTTTTGGAGGGGTTTACCCTCGAAAAAATGCGCTTTAAGGAGCTTTCACTATGATTACTTTTTCTTATTGTTTAGCTTCTTAAGCTCTTCCAGCTTATCGGCAATCCGGATTTCCAGGCCCCGGTTGACGGGCCGGTAGAAGCCGGGGGGCGCCATGCCGTCGGGCAGGTAGTTCTCGCCGGCCGCGAACCCGCCCTCTTCGTCGTGGGCGTAGCGGTAGTCCTTGCCGTAGTCGAGGTCCTTCATCAGCTTGGTCGGCGCATTGCGCAGGTGCATGGGCACCGCTCGCGTGCCGTCTTTCTTGATGAAGGCCTTCGCTTCGTTGTAGGCCTTGTAGACCGCGTTTGATTTGGGTGCCACCGCCAGGTAGATCACGCATTCGGCCAGCGCCAGCTCGCCCTCGGGCGTGCCCAGGCGCTCATAGGTTTCTGCGGCGTCGAGCGCCAGACGCAATGCCCTCGGGTCGGCCAGGCCGATGTCTTCGCTGGCCATGCGCACCAGGCGGCGCGCCATGTAGCGCGGGTCGGCGCCGCCGTCGAGCATGCGCACGAACCAGTACAGCGACGCATCCGGGTCGGATCCGCGCACGCTTTTGTGCAGGGCGCTGATGGTGTCGTAGAACTGCTCGCCGCCCTTGTCGTAGCGGCGCATGCGCTCGCCCAGCACCTTGAGCAGCCAGGCATCGGTCACTTCGGCCAGCTTTTCGCTGGTGGCCGCCACCGCCAGGGTTTCCAGCGTGTTGAGCAGGCGCCGGGCGTCGCCGTCGGCATAGGCCACCAGCCGGTCCAGCGCCGCTGCTTCAACTGGCGGCACCGCGTCGATGGCCTGGGCCTTGGCCACGATCTGCTTGAG
>CALRME020000137.1:0-7349 GCA_943369045.1 Sphingobacterium thalpophilum | reverse complement strand
TTTCTTCGACGCCGCCACCATCGAGCTGCGCGACAGCAAGGGCGGCAAGTACCTGGGCGTGACCATCACGGTCACCGCCACCAGCCGCGAGCAGCTCGACGACATCTACCGCGCGCTGTCGGGCCACCCGATGGTCAAAGTGGTGCTCTAGCCCATGGACGCGCCCGGCACCGCCGAGTTCATCGATGCCGTGGCGTTTGCCGCGCACAAGCACCGGGACCAGCGGCGCAAGGACGCCCAGGCTTCGCCCTACATCAACCACCCGATCGCGCTGGCGCAGCTGCTGGCCAATGAGGCCGGCGTGACCGAACGCGTGCCGCTGCTGGCCGCGCTGCTGCACGACACGGTGGAAGACACCGACACCACCGAAGCCGAGCTGGCAAAGCAGTTCGGGCCCGAGGTGGCGTCTGTGGTGATGGAAGTGACCGACGACAAGAGCCTGCCCAAGCCCCAGCGCAAGCAGGCGCAGGTGGACCACGCGGCCCACATCAGCCGCGAGGCCAAGCTGGTCAAGCTGGCAGACAAGACCTGCAACCTGCGCGACATGAACGTCAACCCGCCCTACGGCTGGCCGCTGCGCCGCCGGCGCGAGTACTTCGACTGGGCCAGGCAAGTCATCGACCAGTTGCGCGGCGTGCACCCGCAGCTCGAAGCGTTGTTTGACGCCGCTTACGCCGGAAAGCCCTGAGGTGCAGCTGAGTGACCTTGGGCAGGTCGATTACCTGCCCACCTATGAAGCCATGCAGGCCTTCACTGCAGGCCGCGATGAGTTCACTCCCGACGAGCTGTGGGTCTGCGAGCACCCTCCGGTCTACACCCAGGGCCTGGCCGGCAAGGCTGACCATGTGCTGGCGCCAGGTGACATCCCGGTGGTGGCCACCAACCGCGGCGGCCAGGTCACCTTCCATGGCCCCGGCCAGGTCGTGGCCTACCCGCTGCTGGACTTGCGGCGCGCCGGCTATTTCGTCAAGGAATACGTCTACCGCATCGAGGAATCGGTGATCCGCACGCTGGCGCATTTCGGCGTTACGGGGCATCGCGTGGCCGGCGCGCCCGGCATTTACGTGCGGCTGGACGATCCGTTCGCCCACGGCGCGCTGACCGGCCCTGTGCCCGCGTCCGACCCTTTCAAGGGCCTGGGAAAGATCGCCGCACTGGGCATCAAGGTCAGCCGGCACCACACCTACCACGGGGTGGCGCTGAACGTGGCCATGGACCTGGAACCCTTCTCGCGGATCAACCCCTGCGGCTATGCGGGGCTTAAAACCGTGGACCTTTCTACAATCGGGGTATCTACCACCTGGAACGAAGCGGCCGGCGTCCTGAGCCAAAAGCTCACCACCTACCTCTCGCCCTGAGCCCACACCATGAGCACCAACGAAGTCGTCCGCGAAGTACAAGGCGTTGACACCTACAACCCGCTGGCCAAACAGAAGGCCGCGGCCAAGCTGTCGCGCATCCCGGTCAAGGTGGAACAGGGCGAGCTGCTGAAAAAGCCCGACTGGATCCGCGTCAAGGCCGGCTCGCCGACCACCCGCTTCTACGAGATCAAGCAGATCCTGCGCGAGAGCAACCTGCACACGGTGTGCGAGGAAGCCTCCTGCCCCAACATCGGCGAGTGTTTTGGCAAGGGCACGGCCACCTTCATGATCATGGGCGACAAGTGCACCCGCCGTTGCCCCTTCTGCGACGTGGGCCACGGCCGGCCCGACCCGCTGGACAAGGACGAGCCGCTGAACCTGGCCCGCACCATCGCGAAGCTGCGCCTCAAATACGTGGTGATCACCAGCGTGGACCGCGACGACCTGCGCGATGGCGGCAGCGGCCACTTCGTCGAATGCATCCAGCGCACGCGCGAGCTCTCGCCTGCCACGCAGATCGAGATCCTGGTGCCCGATTTCCGCGGCCGCGACGACCGCGCGCTGGAAATCCTCAAGGCCGCGCCGCCGGACGTGATGAACCACAACCTGGAAACCGCGCCCCGCCTGTACAAGGAAGCGCGCCCGGGCTCGGACTACGCCTTCAGCCTGAACCTGCTCAAGAAGTTCAAGGCCCTGCACCCCAACGTGCCGACCAAGAGCGGCATCATGGTCGGCCTGGGGGAGACGGACGAGGAAATCCTGCAGGTGATGCGCGACATGCGCGAGCACAACATCGACATGCTGACCATCGGCCAGTACCTGTCGCCCTCGATGTCGCACCTGCCGGTGCGCCGCTACGTGCACCCCGACACCTTCAAGATGTTCGAAGCCAAAGCCTACGAGATGGGCTTCTCGCACGCCGCCGTCGGCGCCATGGTGCGCAGCTCGTACCACGCGGACGAGCAGGCGCATGCGGCCGGCGTAGCCAACAACTGACTGCAGCACCGCGGCCGATAATCCGGCCGTGGATTTCCAGCTCGCCGCACCACCGCCGGACCTGGCCCCCTGGGTGGCCGCAGGCCTTCGCGTGGCCTTGCACGGATCGGGCACCAGCCCGGTGCCGGCGCATTTTCCGGCACTGGTCGAAGGCGGGCTGACCGTGGTTCTGGAGGGCGCACTCGGCTTACCTTGCGAGGAGGGTGGGTTTGCCGCCCTGCCCGGCTGCTTCGTCAGCGGCCCGCGGGCCCTGCCCATGACGCTGTACCGCACGGCACGGCTGCGCTGTATCGGCCTGCGGCTGCACCCGGCCGGTATGCCCGCCCTGCTGGGCGCGTCGCCACAGGTACTGGGGGACATGCCCGCCCGCGCTGGCGACGTCTGGGGGGCCTCCTGGTCGCGCTGCCGGGAACAGATCGATGCGAGCCCCGGCGATGACGCACGCCTGGCCGTGCTGTTCGGCTTCGTGCGCCACCAGCTGCGCGAGGACGCCCGCCACCTCGATCGGACCCGGAAAGCCTGGCATCTGCACAGCGCCGCACTGGACCTGGCCGGCGCGGGCGCAAGGCTGGGCCTGACCGACCGGCAGTTCGAACGCCGCTTCGGCGCCACCTTCGGCCTGCGGCCCAAGCTGTTCCAGCGCGTCGCAAGGCTTGAAGGGGTATTGCGAACCGCTTTGGCCACCGGCCGCACGGACGCGCAACTCGCTCTGGACCACGGCTACTACGACCAGTCACACCTGGCGCGGGACCTGCGGCTGCTGGCCGGCGCGCCGCTGGGCACGCTGGTCGGCGCGGTGCGTGCGAACGACGACGCGTACTGGCCGCTGGCGATCGGCGCCGCCTACCGGCGCTGCGGGGTCCAGCCCGCTACTGCGGCCGTGTCGTTTTTTTCCTAGTGCGCAGGCAGCCGCCCGCCTAGGATGCGCGGGTCATGTCCCATTCCACCTCCCCCCGCACTGTCCTTTTGTACCTGCTGGCCGCCCTGGGCCTGGCCATTCCCTGGTACTACAACATCGCCTTCCTGCTGCACGGCGGCAGTTTTGCACCCGGCCCGTTTGCCTCGGCCATCACGGCCAACCTGCTGACCACGGGCATCACCTGGGACGTGTACCTGGCGGCCGCCGCCTTTTCGGTGTGGGTGACCGGCGACGCCAGTGCCTCGGGCGTGCGCCGGCCCTGGTTCTACATTGCGCTGTGCTTTTGCATCGGCCTGGCCTTCGCCCTGCCGCTGTACCTGGCGCGCCGGCGCACGCCGGCAGCCTAGGCGGCGCGGGCCGGTTTACCATCCGGCCCATGCAAGCCTTCCAGGACCTGTCGCTGCGCACATATGGCGCATCGCACGGCAGCCACTCTCACGAGCATTTCCAGGCCCTGATCGGGCTGGATGGCGTGCTGGACCTGGAAGTCGAAGGCCACGGCCGGCGCATCGCCGCCGGCGACGCGGTGCTGGTGGCGCCGGGCGACCGGCACGACTTCGAATCCGCCGGCGGCAGCCAGTGCCTGGTGCTCGACACCCGGCTGGACCTGTGGTCGCTGTGCGCCACCTCCCCTGCACGCTCCGCGCAGATCGCGCCGCTGGCCAAGTACCTCGCTCAGGCGCTCCTGTCCAGCCAGCCCCTGGCCACCCTGCACGGCCCGTCGCTGCTGCTGGAAGCCTGGCGGCCGCCTGTGCCGTCGCAGCGCCCACGCCGGCAGATGGACTGGCCGGCCCTTTCGGCCTGGGTGCAGGCGCGCCTGCACGAGAGCCTGTCGGTGCCCCAGCTGGCGCAGCAGGTGCACCTGAGCGCCAGCCAGTTCGCGCTGCGCTGCCACCAGGCCCACGGCTGCGCGCCGCTGCAGTGGCTGCGCGGCCAGCGGCTGGCCCACGCCCGGCAGCTGCGTGATTCCGGCCTGGCCGTGGCCGAGGTAGCCCGCCGCGCCGGCTACCGGTCGCCCTCGGCGCTGACGGCCGCGCTGCGACGACTGCGCTAGGAAAAATCAACAGGGCACCCGGCTGCGAAGCACGGCTGGCGCGGCTTCCCCGGGCATCCCGGCCGCAGCCCAATAGCCATGCGCTTTGCGGGCCGGTGCCTGCTTGAAAGTTCAAAACCACCGATCCGCGACGACAGGCCGTGAAAACGCGACGACCCACTGGCTTAAGCTCCCCGCATGCAAGCCAACCTCTACGCGCTCGGCGCCATCGCCCTGTGGGCCAGCCTGGCCTCGCTGGGCGTGACGCTGCGGCATGTGCCGCCCTTCCTGCTCACGGGCATCTCGCTGCTGGTCGGCAGCGTTCTGGCCTGGCCCTTTGTGCTGCGTGATCCTTCCGCCTGGAAGATTGCGCCGGGCACACTGGCGCTGGGCATCTACGGCCTGTTCGGCTACCACTTCCTGCTGTTCATCGCGCTGCGGATCGCACCGCCAGTGGAGGCCAACCTGGTCAATTACCTCTGGCCGTTGTTCATGGTGGTGCTGGCGCCGCTGTTCCTGCGGGGCCTGAAGCTCACGGCGCTGCACGTGGCGGCAGCACTGCTGGGGTTTGCGGGCGCCGCGGCCGCGATCCTGGGTGGGTCCACCGGTACCGGGGGCGCGGCGGGCGGCTCGCCCTGGGGCTACCTGCCAGCATTGGGCGCGGCCTTCATCTGGGCCAGCTACTCGCTGATGACGCGCCGCGTGGCTGCCTTCCCGACCGCGGCGATCGGCCTGTTCGGGCTGGTCTCGGGCGTGCTGTCGCTGGGCTGCCACTGGCTGCTGGAGCCGGCCGCCACGCTATCGGCGCGCGACTGGCTCCTGCTGTCGGTCATGGGGCTGGGCCCGCTGGGCGCGGCGTTCTTCCTGTGGGACCGCGCGCTCAAGCTGGGCGATGCACGCCAGATCGGCATCCTGAGCTACATCACGCCGCTGGCATCGACCGCGCTGCTGGTGCTGGTGAGCGGCCGCGCCTTCAGCTGGAGCATCGCGCTGGCGGCGGCACTGATCATCGGCGCCGCGGTGCTGGGCACGCGGCGGGGCTGACCGGGGGGATTCAGGCGCCGGCCATCCGCAGGGCCGGGTCGTCGGCTTCCATCACGGCCTGCGCCCAGGGGGCAAGGCGCTGCGTGTCGGCGCGCAACACCTCCTGCTTGACGGCCAGGATCTGCGCCGGGTGCATGGAAAAGCTGCGCAACCCCATGCCCAGCAAAAGCCGTGTGAGGCTGGTGTCGCCGGCCATTTCGCCGCACACGCTCACCCCCTTGCCCTGGCGCCGGCACTCGGCGATGGTCTCGGACACCAGCCGCAGCACCGCCGGGTGCAGCGGGTCGTACAGGTGGGCCACCGATTCGTCGGCGCGGTCGATCGCCAGCGTGTACTGGATCAGGTCGTTGGTGCCCAGCGAGAGGAAATCGAAGTACTTCAGGAAGATCTTCACCGTCAGCGCCGCCGCCGGGATCTCTATCATCGCGCCCAGGCGCACCGGGCCGTAGGGCACGCCCATGTTGTCCAGCTCGGCGCGGGCGAAGTCGATCAGCGACAGGGTCTGGCGGATCTCGCTGCCGTGGGCCAGCATGGGGATCAGCATGTTGACCTTGCCGTGAGCCGCAGCACGCAGGATGGCGCGCAACTGCGTGAGGAACATGGCTGGGTCGGCCAGGCTCCAGCGAATGGCGCGCAGGCCCAGGGCGGGGTTCAGGTGCGCCTCGTCGCGCGAGCCGCCGTCGAGCTGCTTGTCCGCGCCGATGTCGACCGTGCGGATGGTGACGGGCAGGCCTTCCATGCCTTCGACCGCCTTCTTGTAGGCCTGGTATTGCTCTTCCTCGCCCGGCAGGCTGGCCTCGCCACGTCCCATGAAGAGGAATTCGCTGCGGAACAGCCCCACGCCCACGGCGCCGGCCTTCACCGCGGCGGGCGCGTCCTCGGGCAACTCGATGTTGGCCAGCAATTCGACCTTCTCGCCATCGAGCGTGATGGCCGGCGTGTGGCGCAGGCGCGAGAGGCGGCCCCGCTCAAGCTCGCCCTGGCGCTGCTTGAAGCCGTACTCGGCCAGGATGATGGGCGACGGGTCGACGATCACCACGCCGGCGTCGCCGTCGATGATCACCCAGTCGTCCTGCCTTACCAGGTGGCTGCTGCTGCGCGCACCGACCACGGCCGGGATGTCCATGCTGCGCGCCACGATGGCGGTGTGCGAGGTCTTCCCGCCCACGTCGGTGACGAAGCCGGCAAACACGCTCTGCTTGAACTGCAGCATGTCGGCGGGCGACAGGTCATGCGCCACAAGCACCAGCGGCACGTCCATGGTGTCGTCGAGCAGCAGGTCCTGCTGGGTCTTGCGGCGCGGCGCGGGGGGGGCGACGGGCGTGGCCACGCCCTTCATGTAGCGCAGGATGCGTTCGACCACCTGCTCCAGGTCGGCCTTGCGCTCGCGCAGGTACTCGTCCTCCATCTCGTCGAACTGGCGGGCGATCACTTCCAGCTGGGTGGTCAGCGCCCATTCGGCGTTGTAGAGGCGGTCGGTGATCCAGTGCTTGACGCCGGTGATGAGGTCTTCGTCCTGCAGCAGCATCAGGTGCACATCCAGCATGGCGCCCAGCTCGTGCGGCGCCTCCTTGGGGCCCATCTGGATGATGCTTTGCTGCAGCCGGTGGATTTCCTCCACCACGGCGTTGCGGCCGTCGCGCACCCGCGTGATCTCGGACTCGGTCTGGTCGGCCGTGATGAAGTAATGCGCCACGTCCACGCGGCTCGAGGCCATCAGCACCGCCCGCCCGATGGCGATGCCGCGGGCGACGGGGAGGCCGTGGACCGAGAACGTCATTTCAGGTCACTCACCTTCGCCGAACTTGTCGTTGATGAGGGCCACAAGGCCATCCATGGCCTCCTGCTCGCGCTCGCCGATGGTTTCAATCGTCACTTCGGCGCCTATGCCGGCGGCCAGCATCATCACGCCCATGATGCTCTTGGCGTTGACGCGGCGCTCGCCACGGGTGAGCCACACCTCGCAGGGGAAGCTTCCCGCGAGCTTGGTGAGCTT
>CALRME020000136.1:0-7361 GCA_943369045.1 Sphingobacterium thalpophilum | reverse complement strand
GCTCTTCTGCGTGGCGGGCATGTTGCCGCTGTTGTAGTGCTTCTGCACAAACGGGCAGCCGGGATTGGTCCATTCCAGCACCACGTGCTTGCCCTTGTAGTCGGCCAGGCTCACGGTCTTGCCTGAGGCGTCCTTGAGGGTGAAATTGGGAGCCGCCTGGCCCACGGTGGCTGCGGCGTGTGCGGTACCCGCAGCCAGGGCCATGAACGAAAGGGCGGTCGCGCAAAGCAGGGAACGTCGCAGCATGGGGTTCTCCTTAAAGTCGGGCCAGGGCGGCGCGGACCTCGTCCACGCCGATGATTTCGGACAGCACCACCGGCGCGCGGCCGCTCTGGTACACCACGTACACCGGCACGCCATTGCGGCCGAGCTGGCCGAGCGCGGCGGTAATTGCCGGGTCGCGCCGGGTCCAGTCCGCGCGAAGCAATGCTACTTTTTTGCTGTCGAAGTCCGCAAGCACAGCCCCATCCGCCAGCGTGGTCTTCTTGTTGTACTGGCAGGTGACGCACCAGGCGGCCGTGAAGTCGACGAACACCGGCTGGCCCGTGGCCAGCAACTGGTCCACGCGGCCCGGCTCCCAGGCCTGCCAGCGGCCTTGCGCCGCTGCAGCAGGCACATCCGGCAGGGGGCGCGTGATGCTGGGGCCGGCCAGGACGGCCAGCGCGCCAAACACCGCCAGCGAAAGCGCCGTGACCACCGTGCGCGAACGCCCGGCCAGCGTGGCCGCCCAGACCACCATGGCCAGCGCCACCAGCAGCGCCAGCAGCGCGCCCGCGCCGTCGATGCCGCTTTGCTGGCCCAGCACCCAGACCAGCCAGGCCACTGTGGCGAACATCGGAAAGGCCATCAGTTTGCGGAAGGTGTCCATCCACGCACCGGGGCGCGGCAACAGCCGCGCCACAGCAGGCACCCAGGCGGCTGCCAGGTAAGGCAGGGCCATGCCCAGACCGAGGGCGGCGAACAGCAGCAAGGCCTGCAGTGCGGGCAGGCCCAGCGCCAGGCCCAGCGAAGCGCCCATGAAAGGCGCGGTGCAGGGCGAGGCAATCGCCACCGCCAGCACGCCCGAAAGCGCCGAGTCAACAACAGGGTGCTTTGCCTGGGCCGTTGCCACACCCGACGGAAGGAACTGGCCGAACTCGAACACGCCAGACAGGTTCAGCCCGATCACGGTGAACAGCGCCGCGAGGCCGGCCACGACGGCCGGCGACTGCAGCTGGAAGCCCCAGCCCAACTGCTCGCCACCGGCGCGCAGTGCCAGCATCAGCGCGCCCAGTGCCAGGAACGAGAGCATCACGCCGCCGGTATAGGCCAGGCCGCTGATGCGGTGGGCGCGCCGGTCATTGGCATGGCGCGTGAAGCCCACGACCTTGATGGCCAGCACCGGGAACACGCATGGCATGAGGTTGAGGATCAGGCCGCCCAGCAGCGCTCCCAGCAGCGCCGCGCCAAAGCTGAGGCTGACCGGCGCGGCCGGCGGCTGCGCATTGGCACGCAACGCGGCGTCAAGCGCGGGTGACACGGCGGCCACCGCGGCCGCCTTGGGCCAGGCGCCCATGACTTTCAGCTCGGCGCGGTAGCCCTGGCCGTCAGAGGCCAGCACCACCGGCATCACCTCGGGGCTGGCGCTGCGCTGCGACGACAGCGGTACCTGCGCCGTCCAGACCGCGCCCTTCCATTCCTGTGTCCACTTCGCGCTGGTCTCGATGACTTCCGGCGTTTCCGGGAAGAACTCCAGCGTCTTGCCGCGCAGGCCCACGGGCAGGCCCTGCACCGAGAGCCTGAGGGCGTCGCCGTCGATCTGGATGTTGCTGTCGGGGATCACGCCCGTGCCGGCATTCACCGCCTTTGGCTGCGCCGCGAAAGCTGCCTCAAACGCCGCGCCATCCAGCGCCGTGGTGCTCTTGACCGGGAGCCTGAGGGTGAATTCGCCTTCCTGCGGAATGCATTCCTTGCGGCAGACCAGCCAGCTGGCCTTGAGCCTGATTTCGATATCGCTGGACAGGAGCGAAGGCTTGAAGGCCGGCGTGATGGTCAGGGGCACCGGCAGCAGCACGGTGTTCTCATAGCCGTAGTTGGCCAGCGTGCCGATCGGGATCTTCTTCGGGACGGGCCAGGCGATATCGCCGGCTTCCACGCCCGGGGGCAGCGTCCACTGCAGCTGCGTGGGCAGGCCGGAGTCACCGGAATTCTTCCAGTAGGTGTGCCATTCCGGCTTGTGCACCAGCCGCAGGCCGGCCCAGACCGGCTTGCCCACCGCGATGCCGTCGGGCGCGTGGGCCAGCAGCTCGGCGCGCACCTGCTCGGTCGTGACCACGGTCTTGGGGCTTGACTGGGAGGATGATTGGGCTGCAATGCCCGTCGGTATTGCTGCGGCAGCTACAAAAACAGAAGCAAACAGCATGCGCAGCAGGGCGCTGCGGGAGGTCAGGGCGCGGGTCATTGCACTGTCGGAGCCTGGCTCTGCCGTTTGGTTCCTCAAGCGAACCCCAGCACCACGCGGCGCGTGGTGGCCGACTTCTTCTCGATCTTGGTCACCACCACCGCGCCGATCTCGGCCGTGTTGGCCACGTGCGTGCCGCCGCAGGGCTGGAAATCGATCATCTGGTCCGCGCCGACGCGAATGGTGCGAATGCGCCCGGTGCCGCGGGGCGGTTGCACCGACATGCTTTTGACCAGCGCCGGGTTGGCGTCCAGTTCCTCATCGGTAATGGAACTGACGGTGATGGGATGGCCCGCAGCCACGAGGCGCGCGATGCCCTCGGTCAGCGCCTCTTTTTCCAGCGGGTCGGTCATGTTGAAGTCCAGCCGGGCGTAGTCGGGCGTGATGGAGCAGCCGTTGACCAGCTGCGGCACCAGGTGGCACAGCAGGTGGGTGGTGGTGTGAAAGCGCATCAGGCGGTGCCGGCGCTCCCAGTCGATGCGCGCCGTCACGGCGTCCCCGGCCTTGAGCTGCGCCAAGAGGCTTTCCTGGCCTGGCGCCGGCACATGGACGATGTCACTGGTGGGCTTGCCTTCTGCGTCCTTGCCCTTGCGGGTGTCGGCGATGGCCAGGCTGCTGCCGTCGGCCAGCAGCAGCGAGCCGCTGTCGCCGGCCTGGCCGCCGCCCAGGGGGTAGAACACACTGCGGTCGAGCACGATGCCGGCTTCGCTGATGGAAGTGATGGTGGCAGGGCATTCGCGCAGGTAGGCGTCGTGGCGGAACAGGTCTTGGGTCATCCGTGCATTTTCGCGGTTTCCGCCTACAGGTGCCTGCCCGTGGGCGCAAGACACTCATCAGCATGAAGACTGCCCAACCCTCCCTGGCCCTTTCACTGGCTGCGATCATCGGCCTGGCGGCCTGCGCCGCCACCGCCCAATCGCCGCCCAACATCGGCATCGGCCCCAACCCGCAGCTGCCCGAGCCGAACAAGACGCTGGTCCCCACCGTCAACATCGCGCCGGCCAAGGGCTGGCCGGCAGGCGTCATGCCCAAGGCACCGGCAGGCTTCAAGGTCAACGCCCTGGCGACCGGACTGGACCACCCGCGCTGGGTCTACACCCTGCCCAACGGCGATGTGCTGGTAGCCGAGAGCAATGCGCCGCCCAAGCCGGAGGACGGCAAGGGCATCAAGGGCGCGGTGATGAAGCAGGTGATGAAGAAAGCCGGGGCGGGAACGCCCAGTGCCAACCGCATCACCATCCTGCGCGATGCCGATGGCGATGGCGTGGCAGAAGTCAAGGGCGTGTTTCTCAGCGGCCTGAATTCGCCCTTCGGCATGGCGCTGGTGGGCAATGAACTGTTCATCGCCAATACAGACGCCATCGTCAAGGTGCCCTACCAGGCCGGCCAGACGCAGGTGACGGTGGCGCCAGTGAAGGTGACCGACCTGCCCGGCGGACCGCTGAACCACCACTGGACCAAGTCGCTGATTGCCAGCGCCGACGGCAGCAAGCTCTACGCGACGGTGGGCTCCAACAGCAACGTCGGCGAAAACGGCCTGGCCGTGGAAGAGGGCCGGGCCGCGATCTGGGAGGTCGACCGTGCCACGGGCGCCAAGCGCCTGTTCGCCAGCGGCCTGCGCAACCCCAACGGGATGGGCTGGGAGCCGCAAAGCGGCGCGCTGTGGACGGTGGTCAACGAGCGTGACGAGTTGGGCAACGACCTGGTGCCCGACTACCTCACCTCGGTCAAGGACGGCGCCTTTTATGGCTGGCCCTGGTCCTATTGGGGCCAGCGCGTGGATGCACGCGTCAAGCCCGCCAACCCGGCCATGGTGGCAAAGGCGGTGATGCCCGACTACGGCCTGGGCTCGCACGTGGCGCCGCTGGGCCTGGTCTTTTCGGACCAGCGCATGCCGGCCAACTACGCCAGCGGCGCCTTCATCGGCGAGCATGGCTCATGGAACCGCAAGCCGCGCAGCGGCTACAAGGTGGTATTCATTCCGTTTGGCGCCGGAAAGCCCATCGATGCGCCGATCGACTTCCTCACGGGCTTCGTCAGCAGCAACGGCGACGCTTATGGCCGCCCGGTGGGTGTGGCGCTGGACGGCAAGGGCGCGCTGCTGGTGGCCGACGACGTGGGCAACGTGATCTGGCGGGTCGCAGCCGGCCGCTGAGGCGCAGAAATTGCGCCGCCTGCTCAGGCCATGTCCAGCTTGAACACCGCCTTGCGTTCGCCAACCTGAATCCCGCGCAGGTTGGTGATGTCCTGCGCCTGCCAGGGCCTGAGCTCCTCGCGCTGCCGGTCATCGAGCCAGCCCAACTGGTCCAGCACCGCCACGGTCGCCGCGAACAGCGCCGGTTTGTTGGCATCGATGATCTTGATGGCGAAGGCTTCGCCGCGCCTGCGGCTGCCCACCACCTGCACGCCGTCGGCGCCGACCTTGGTTACCCAGTCGCCACGGCCTGCGCGCATGAAGGCGTTGTCGTTGCGGGCCGTGCCTGAGACGAGTTCCGGGTGCGCCGTCATGGCGTCGGCGAGTTTGGCGAAGCTGTCGCCGAACTCGCTGTCGGCCACACCGCTGGCCAGCCGCGCGTAGCCGCGCGCCAGGTTGGCCAGGGGCATCGCATAGTTGGGTGCGGAGCAGCCGTCTATGCCCAGCTTGAGGTCATCGGCTTCCAGCCCCACGGCACGCGCCACGTCGCGGCGGATGGCCTGCTGCAGAGGGTGGCCGGGCGCCAGGTAGTTGCCCACCGGCAGGCCGTGCTGGACGCAGTAGGCCAGGAAGCCGGCGTGCTTGCCGCTGCAATTGTTGTGGCGCTCGTCGAACTGCGCGGGCGCCGGGCCCACGCCCAGTTCCACGAAGTAGGGCACGTGGCAGCCGCATTGAAGCGTCTTGTACGAGATGCCGCTCTTGTCGAGCATGCCCTGCACCTGTGCCACGTGCATGGGTTCGCCGTTGTGGCTGGCGCACATCATGGCGATGTCGGCGCGGCCAAAGCTGAACAGGCGCGGGCCGTCCGACTCCATGAAGGGCAGGGCCTGCAGGGCTTTGAGCGTTGAGCGGGTGAAAGTGAGCCAGTGCGGGTCGCCGGCATGGGCCAGCAGCTTCCCGTGCGCATCGGAGACGGCAATGGCGCCCAGGTGCTGGCACTCCAGCAGGCCGCCGCGCGTGAGCTCGATCAGGGGGACGAATGAAGCCATGTGGCATTGTCGCCGGGTTGACGCGCGCCCCAGCCCGCGCTGCCGGAAAATGCCCGCATGAAAGAACTCCGCTCCCCGCTGCAGGCCCAGCTCGTCCAGTGGCAGGTCCAGCCCGGCGATCACGTCAAGCCCGGCGACATCGTGCTGATCCTGGAAGCCATGAAGATGGAGCACGAGATCCGAGCGGTGGAAGCAGGCTCGGTGAAGGAACTGCTCTTTGCCGCAGGCGAGACGGTTGACGAAGGCGAGTTGCTATTGATTTTGGAGCGGGTAGAGCATGGTGCAAGCGCTTTGCAGGCCGATTTGTCTCTGAAGCGGGAGCCGGCGGAAGCGCCCGGCACCGGTGGGCCCAGACCCGACCTGCAGCGCGTGATTGACCGACACGCGCCCACACTCGACGCCAACCGTACAGAAGCCGTCGCCAGGCGCCACGCGCTGGGCATGCGCACCGCGCGCGAGAACATCGCCGACCTGTGCGACGCCGGCTCCTTCAGCGAATACGGCGCGCTGGCGATTGCCGCGCAACGCAGCCGCCGCAGCGAGGAAGACCTGGTGCGCAACACACCGGCCGACGGCATGGTCACGGGCATCGGTTCCATCAACGGTGCGCTGTTCGGCGAAGAGGCTTCGAAAGCGGTGGTCATGTCATACGACGCTACGGTGCTGGCCGGCACGCAGGGCATGCGCAACCACCAGAAGACCGACCGCATGCTGGAAGTGGCGCTGCGCAACCGGCTGCCGGTGGTGCTGTTTGCCGAAGGCGGCGGCGGCCGGCCCGGCGACACCGACATGCCCATCGTGGCCGGGCTGCATGTCACGACCTTTGCCAACTTCGCGCGGCTCAATGGCCGCGTGCCGGTGGTCGGTGTCGCAGCCGGCCGCTGCTTCGCGGGCAATGCCGCGTTGCTGGGCTGCTGCGACGTGATCATCGCCACCCGGGGCAGCAACATCGGCATGGGCGGGCCGGCCATGGTCGAAGGCGGCGGCCTGGGTGTGTTCAAGCCCGAGCAGATCGGCCCCAGTGCAGTGCAGCACGGCAACGGCGTGATCGACGTGCTGGTCGATGACGAGGCACAGGCAGTTGCGGCGGCGAAACACTACCTCTCGTTCTTTCAAGGCCGCGTGGCTTCGTTCGATGCACCCGATGGCAATGCGCTGCGCGACGTGGTGCCCGAGAACCGCCTGCGCGTCTACGACACGCGCGCCGCGATGGCAGGCATCGTCGATGCAGGTTCGCTGCTGCACTTGCGTGAGGGCTTTGGCGCCGGCATCCACACCGCGCTGGCGCGCATCGAAGGCCGTCCCGTCGGCCTGATGGCCAACAACCCGCTGCACCTGGGCGGCGCCATCGACGCCGACGCCGCCGACAAGGCCGCGCGCTTCATGCAGCTGTGCAACGCGCACGGCCTGCCGCTGGTGAGCCTGGTCGACACGCCCGGCTTCATGGTCGGGCCCGACATCGAGGAGCAGGCCCAGGTGCGGCATGTGAGCCGCATGTTCATCGCCGCAGCCCACCTGCGCGTGCCGTTCTTCAGTGTGGTGCTGCGCAAGGGCTACGGCCTGGGCGCGATGGCCATGTGCGCCGGCGGCTTTCATTCGCCCGAGCTCACCGCCGCCTGGCCGACCGGCGAATTCGGCGGCATGGGGCTGGAAGGCGCCGTGCGGCTGGGCTACCGGAAAGAACTGGAAGCTCTGCCGGAAGGGCCGGAGCGCGAGACGCTGTTCGAAAAACTGGTGG
>CALRME020000135.1:0-7361 GCA_943369045.1 Sphingobacterium thalpophilum | reverse complement strand
CACTTCAGAAGCAAAGGACCGCAGCTGGTCCACCATGGTGTTGATGGTGTTCTTCAGTTCGAGAATCTCACCCTTCACGTCCACCGTGATCTTCTTGGACAGGTCACCGGCCGCCACGGCCGTCGTCACATCGGCAATGTTGCGCACCTGGCCTGTCAGGTTGCCGGCCATGAAATTCACGTTGTCGGTCAGGTCCTTCCAGGTGCCCGCCACGCCCTGCACGTCGGCCTGGCCGCCCAGCTTGCCTTCGGTGCCCACTTCCCGCGCAACCCGCGTCACCTCAGAAGCGAATGACGAGAGCTGGTCCACCATGGTGTTGATCGTGGCCTTGAGCTCCAGGATTTCACCCTTCACGTCCACCGTGATCTTCTTGGAGAGGTCGCCCGCCGCCACGGCCTTGGTCACGTCGGCGATGTTTCGCACCTGCGATGTGAGGTTCGAGCCCATTGAGTTCACGGAGTCGGTCAAGTCCTTCCAGGTGCCTGCAACGCCCTGCACGTCGGCCTGGCCGCCCAGCTTGCCTTCGGTGCCTACTTCGCGCGCCACCCGTGTCACTTCAGAGGCGAATGAGGACAACTGGTCCACCATGGTATTGATGGTGTTCTTGAGTTCCAAGATCTCACCCTTGACGTCCACCGTGATCTTCTTGGAGAGGTCGCCCGCGGCCACAGCCGTCGTCACTTCCGCGATGTTCCGCACCTGGGCCGTCAGGTTCGATCCCATGGAGTTCACCGAATCGGTCAAGTCCTTCCAGGTGCCGGCCACGCCCTGCACATCGGCCTGGCCGCCCAGCTTGCCTTCGGTACCCACTTCCCGGGCCACCCGCGTCACTTCCGAAGCGAATGAGGACAACTGGTCCACCATGGTGTTGATGGTGTTCTTGAGTTCGAGAATTTCACCCTTCACGTCCACCGTGATCTTCTTGGACAGGTCACCCGCTGCCACGGCCTTGGTCACGTCGGCGATGTTTCGCACCTGGGCCGTGAGGTTGGAGGCCATGAAATTGACCGAGTCGGTCAGGTCCTTCCAGGTACCTGCCACGCCCTGCACGTCGGCCTGGCCGCCCAGCTTGCCTTCAGTACCCACTTCCCGGGCCACCCGCGTCACTTCCGCGGAGAAAGTGCCCAGTTGCTGCACCATCTTGTTGATGATCATGGCGGTGCGCAGGAATTCGCCTTCCAGGGCGCGCCCTTCAGCTTCGAGGGCCATCGACTTGGACAGGTCGCCCTGCGCTACGGCGCCGATCACGCGGGCCACTTCAGAAGTGGGGTGCACCAGGTCGGCGATCAGGGAGTTGATGGATTCGGCGCTGTCGCGCCAGAAGCCGCTGGCGTTGGGCACGAAAGCGCGCTCCTTGAGCTTGCCCTCCTTGCCCACCACGCGCGACAGGCGGGCCAGCTCGTGCGACATGCGCACGTTCTCGGCCACCACGTCGTTGAAGGCGTCGGCCACCTTGCCGAACACGCCCGTCCAGTCCTGGGGGAGTTGCGCCTTTGAGTCCCCCTTCTTGAGGTCGGTCAGCGCGGTGAGGAAGCGTCGGGTGTGCTCCGCGCCGCTTTCTATCTGCTCAGCCGCCCGCTGCTTCTCGCGTGCCGACTGGGCGACCATTTCGTTGAATTCCGCGGCGATCTTGCCGCAGGTACCCTCCCACTCCAGCGGAAGCGACGCCCCTGCGTCACCGCGCCTGAAGGCCGACAGGGCCTTGAGCACCTGCTTGAGTTCATCATCCCCCTGCCTCGCCGAACGCTGCTTCTCGAGCACTTCCATGGCTGTCCCCAATCCGTAATAAACCGCCACAACGGCAACAAATTTGGGACTCAGCGTAGCGCCGAATCGGGGGCTGCGGCAACGTGCAAAAACAGCCGGCGCCCCGCTGAGCCAATGCTGGCGCGGGCTGTAGGACGAAACCTACGGGAAGTTGGCGAAATCGCTGACGAGCTGATGTGGCGCCCGCGTCACGCGCGCCCATGAAAAAAGCCGCCTCGCGGCGGCTTTTAAAAGGAGGCTTTGAACGATCAGTTCAGCGCGTCCTTCTTGCCATCCTTGTACACGTACAGGGTCATGGCGGGGTTCTTCAGTTCGCCGCTGGGTTCAAAGGAGATCGTGGAGGTCACGCCCTTGAAGTTGGTTTCGCCCAGTTTGGCGGTGTAGACCTTGGGGTCCACGGAGTTGGCACGCTTCATGGCGTCGACCAGCACGAATGTGGCGTCATAGGTGTAGGGGCTGTAGACCTGGAACTGGCCAGGGTACTTGGCGTCGTACTTGGCCTTCCATGCGTTGCCGCCGGGCATCTTGGCCAGCGAAGCGCCGCCTTCAGCGCAAACCACGTTGGCGAGCGTCTTGGCGCCGGCAGCCAGCTTGGCGATTTCCGACGTGCAGATGCCGTCGCCGCCGAAGTACTTGACGTTGCCCAGGCCGAGCTGTTCCATCTGGCGCAGCATCGGGCCGGCTTGCGGGTCCATGCCACCGTAGAAGATACCGTCCGGACCCTTGGCCTTGATGGCCGTCAGGATGGCCATGAAGTCAGTTGCCTTGTCGGTCGTGAACTGTTCGTCAACGATCTGGATGCCCTTGGCAGCAGCCGTGCGCTTGAACACTTCGGCGACGCCCTGGCCGTAGGCTGTGCGGTCGTCGATGATGGCGATCTTCTTGAGCTTGAGCGTGTCAGCCGCGTAGAAGGCCAGGCCTGCGCCCAGCGCGTTGTCGTTCGCGATGATGCGGTACGTGGTCTTGTAGCCGGGCTTGGTCAGGTTGGGGTTGGTCGCAGCGCCGGTGACGTGGGGGATGCCGCAGTCGTTGTAAACCTTGGAGGCGGGGATCGTCGTGCCGGAGTTGAGGTGGCCGACCACGCCGGAGACCTTGGCGTCGCACAGCTTTTGTGCGGCGGCAGCGCCTTGCTTCGGGTCAGCAGCATCGTCTTCAGCCTGGATCTCGAACTTGATCTTCTTGCCGCCGATGGTGATGTTCTGGGCGTTCAGGTCCTCGATGGCCATGCGCACGCCGTTTTCGTTGTCCTTGCCGTAGTGGGCCTGGGCACCGGAAATGGGAGCGACGTGGCCAATCTTGACCGTTTGAACGTCCTGTGCGGATGCCATGCCTGCAACAGCGGCGATGGCGGCAGCAACCGTCAATTTCAATTTCATTTGCATAAAACCTCCAGATTTAGGAAAAAGGTTGAGATGTGTTTCTAGACTCAACGGCCGCGAACATATCGCAATTTCCGGACCCGAACCATAGGGAAAAGTCTGGGGCGGGCCGGATAAGGGAGATTACCGTTTGTGGTGTTGAGCTAATGAAACGCCATTATCACTGCGCGGGCTGTCCGGGCGAACCCTGAGTCGAGAACTCTTCGGCCAGCGCGTCGGACACGGTCTTGCGCACCACTTCCTCGATCTCTTCGCGCAACGCCGGGCCCAGCGTGCGCGTCTGCTCCAGCACGATGGTGGCAATCGCTTCACGCAGGCGCCGGTCCAGCGTCAGGTCGACCCGCTGCAGCACACGGTGAATGAGCTGCTCCTGAGAGAACGAGGCGGCTTGCTGTGGTGCGGCACCAGCCACCGGACTGACCACTTCGGTCAGGGTCGGCACGTAGCGGGGCGGGGTTTTCTGCTGCGCCATCAGTGGCTGTCTTTCAAGGCAAGGTCGTGCCGCGTGATGGCATAGCCACGGTCGGCGTAATGCTTCCAGCGCTGGCGCGCCTGCTGCCGGTCGTCGTCATGCGGCGTCACAACTTCAATCAACCGCTCGAAGCGCTCAAAGCCTTCGGGAACGGGCGGGCCCAGGTTGACAAGCACCTGCTGGTGCGGTGCGGTGCGGGTCGAATCGGCCAGCACCACCGGCGACCTCGCCAGCACGGCTGCATCCGAGGCACCATAGCAGTGCGGCACGAACTCCAGCGGTGCAAAGGTCCACAGTGCCGTATCCAGTTCGCGCAGCAAGGCTGCGTCGCCCGTCACCACCACCCGCGCGCCGCTGCCCACTGCCTTGCGCAACAGGCGGCAGGCGTAGCCGACCTTGTCGGGTGCGTTGAAGTGAAAGGCGACTTCGGTCATGCACTCACTTGCGGCGCGCAGCCGTCTTCTTTGCCGCCGGTACCGCGTCCTGCAGCGAAAGCAGCCAGTTCAGCAGCAGGCCGACCGGCCGGCCGGTGGACCCTTTGGCAGCGCCGCCCGTCCAGGCCGAGCCGGCGATGTCCAGGTGCGCCCAGGGGTACTTGGCGGTGAAGCGATGCAGGAACTTGGCTGCGGTGATGGCGCCGCCCGGACGGCCGCCCACGTTCGCCACGTCGGCGAAATTGGTCTTGAGGCCATCTGCGTACTCGTCGTCCAGCGGCATGCGCCAGCACGGGTCGAGCGCAGAGTCGCCTGCAGCCTGCAGGGCCTGGGCCAGGGCGTCGTCAGTGGAGAACAGGCCGCTGCGAATGCTGCCCAGTGCAATCACGCAGGCGCCCGTCAGTGTGGCGATATCGACCACCGCGCGCGGCTTGAAGCGCTCGGCGTAGGTCAGGGCATCGCACAGGATGAGCCGGCCTTCAGCATCGGTGTTGAGGATCTCGATGGTCTGCCCGCTCATGCTGGTGACCACGTCGCCCGGCTTGACGGCGCGGCCGTCGGGCATGTTTTCGCAGCTGGCGATCAGGCCCACGACGTTGAGGGCCGGCTTGAGTTCGCCCAGCGCGCGGAACACGCCCAGCACGCTCGCGGCGCCGCACATGTCGAACTTCATCTCGTCCATCTCGGGTGCAGGCTTGATGGAGATGCCGCCGCTGTCGAAGGTAATGCCCTTGCCCACCAGCACCGCAGGCGCCTGTGATTTCGGCCCGCCGTCATAGCGCAGCACGACGAAGCGCAGCGGCTCGTCAGAACCCTTGGCCACCGACATGAAGGAGCCCATGCCCAGTTTGGCCACTTCCTTGGGCCCCAGCACTTCGCAGCTGATTTTCGGCAGCTTGGCCAGCGCCCGTGCCGCTTCTCCCACCATGGTGGGAGTGGCGTGGTTGGGCGGCCGGTTGCCCCACTCCTTGGCCAGCTCGATGCCCTTCACGGTCGCGGCAGCCTGGGCAAAAGCGCCCTGCGCCTTGCCGGCATCGGCCACGCCGACCACAACACGCTCAAGGTGGCGGCCCTCGGCCTTGGTGCGCGTGGTCGTGTAGACATAGGTCGCCTCGGCGCAGGCCGTCACGGCGGCCCGCACGGCGTCGGGCCCCAGCCCGGCGGGCAGCACGATGACCACGCGCCGCACCGAAGCCATGCGCAGGCCGCCAATGGCCGCACGCACCGCTGAGCGCACCGGCTTGCCCTTGCCGTCACCCGCACCGGCGAATACCAAGCGCGCAGCCGTCACGCCGGCGGCGCGGTAGGCCTGCAGCAGCTTGCCGGCCTTGGGCTCGAAGTCGCCGGCCTTGATGGCATCGGCCAGCAACTGGCCAACGGCGTCCTTGCCGGGCTTGAAGGAGTCGGTCACGAGCACCAGCAGCGCATCGCATTTTTCGGCGGAGGCGCCCGCCACGGCCAGGGTTTTGAGTTCGAAGTCCATAATCCGCTGTTTTCCGAGAGAATCTCGCGTTCCGGCCGATGTTATTCCATTCCTCCCTCCGCAAGGAGCTAGCCCGCAGCTTCGGAGCGACGCTGGTGGTGCTGGTCACCATCGTCATGACGATGACGCTGATCCGCACCCTGAGCCAGGCGTCGCGCGGCAGCGTCAACCCGCAGGAAGTGCTGATGGTGATGGGCTACACGGTGCTCGGCTACCTGCCTCCCATCCTCACGCTGAGCCTGTTCATCGCCATTGTCGGCACGCTCTCGCGCATGTACCGCGACAGCGAAATGGTGATCTGGTTCGCCTCGGGCCGCGGCCTGTCCGCCTTCCTCGGGCCGCTGATGCGCTTTGCCTGGCCCATCCTGCTGGCCACGGCCTTGCTGGCACTGGTGATCTGGCCCTGGGCCAACCAGCAGACGCAGGACCTCAAGGACCGCTACGGCCGGCGCGGTGACATCGAGCGCATCGCACCCGGCCAGTTCCAGGAGTCGGCCAGCGGCAAACGCGTGTTTTTCCTGGACAAGGACACGCCCGACAACCGCTCGGGACGCAACATCTTCATTTCCACGCTGGAGCGGGGCAAGGAAACCGTGACCTCGGCGCGCAGCGGCCGCATCGACGCGATCGGCGACAGCCAGTACCTCATGCTGTCGAACGGGCAGCGGCTGGAAAGCAACGTCGGGCGCAACGAGCTCAAGATCAGCGAGTTCGAGGAGTACGGCAGCAAGGTCGGCGCCGTTGAACTTGGCATGGACAACAGCGCACCGGTCAAGACCCGTTCGACCTTGTCCCTGGTGCTGGAGCCGACCCTGGTCAACCAGGGGGAACTGGCGTGGCGCATTGGCCTGGCGCTGGCGGCCCTGAATTTTGTCGTCATCGCCGTCACGGTTTCAAGTGTGAACCCGCGCGCAGGCCGCAGCGGCAACCTGGTGTTCGCGCTGTTCGCCTTCGTCCTCTACTACAACCTGCTGAACCTGGGCCAGAACTGGATCACCTCGGGCCGCTTTGCCTTCGGGCCGCACCTGCTGGCCTTGCACGGTGGCGCGGCCCTGATCGGCCTGGGCTGGCTGGCCAGGCAGCACAACAACTGGACATTGCGTTCGCTGCTGCTGCGCCGCCGCGGCAAGGCCGCGCCACGGGACGCGCTGCGATGAACACCATCCGCCGCCTGATCTACCGCGAGGTGATCGCCGCCGTGATCTTCGTGGCGATCGGCTTTCTGGCCCTGTTCTTCTTCTTCGACTTCGTCGATGAACTGCCCAACGTTGGCCGCCAGGGACTGGGCGACTACAAGCTGACCTACGCCCTGCTGTACGTGGCGTTGCTGCTGCCCAGCCACCTGTACGAGCTGCTGCCCATCGCGGTGCTGATCGGCACCATCTTCGTGATGGCGCGCCTCGCCCAGAGCTCCGAGTACACCATCCTTCGTACCAGCGGCCTGGGGCCCTGGCGGGCCTTGCGCTCGCTGCTGTCGCTGGGCCTGATATTCACCCTGCTGACCTTCGCCACGGGGGACTACCTGTCCCCGCTGGCCGACCGGGCCGCACAGCTCATCAAGGCGCGCTACCAGGGCCGGCTGACGACCGGGCAGACCGGTGCGTGGCTCAAGGAAAAGCAGGTCTACAACTCGTACAACGTGAATGTCAACTCGATCTCGCCCGAAGGCGAACTGCTGGGCATACGTATTTTCGAAGCCGACGCCAAGGGCTCACTCGTTTCCATCACGCAGGCGCCCAAAGCCCGGTTCGGCGAAGGCGCCTGGATACTGGACAAGGCCGAACGCAGCGAATTCACCAGCGGCACGGCTACAGCCAAGGTCGAAC
>CALRME020000134.1:0-7374 GCA_943369045.1 Sphingobacterium thalpophilum | reverse complement strand
AATTCCTGGGGTTGGACTATTTCCATTGCAAGCTGGGTCTGCTGTTTGCATTGGGTGCCTGCTATTCGGCCTGGCGCGACAAGGTCTCTCCATTCATCTGGCTGGGGTTGCCCTTGACGGGGCTGGCCTTGCTGCTGCCGCACGGGAACGTGCAGTTCGTGCTGTTCGAGTTCGGCGTGGGTACCGTCGTGCTCTGGCTGGCATTGCGCGGGCGCTGGTTGCCCAGGATTCCGCCCCGGATGGGCGACTGGTCGTACGGCGCTTACCTGTACGCCTTTCCGGTGCAGCAGACCCTGGCCTGGTTCCGGCTGCACGAAACAAGCTTCATCGGCTACATCGCGGCCAGCACCGTGATCACGCTGGTGCTGGCTGCCTTGTCGTGGCACCTGGTCGAAAAACAGGCCCTGCGCTGGAAGTAGCGCGCTAGACCGTGTAGGCCACGCCGGTCGCAGCCAGCCCCGTCAGGCCGATGTTGGTCGCGTTCAGTGCAAGGTCACCGGCAAGAACGCCAAGGCTGCCCTGGGTTTGCGAGCCGGTGTCCAGCAAGCCCTTGTACAGCGCGAGTTCGGCAGCGCCGGGCGCGGTGCCGATCACATTGGTGTAGAGCAGCGTGACCACGGCTTCATTGGTTGCGCCTGCGCCCAGCCGCGCGTTGATGGCCAATTGCATCAGTGCGCTGTAGGTCATGCCGCTGTCGAGCAGGCCGATGCCGATGCCTTCGTAGCTCAGGTTGCTGACGGCATCCCGGCCGAATACGGCGCCCAGGACCTTGGCTGTCGTCAGGCCGTTGGCGTCGAAGGCAACTTTTCTGTCGACAAAAGCCAGCCTTTCGATGTTGGTGAATGTGTCGTTCGCATTGGAGCCGACTATCCGCAAGGTTCCGCCGGAAACAGTCACGGAATAGCTCGTGTAGCTTCCCGTGTAGGCGGCAGTGTCCGTGCCCAGTCCACCATCGGCCGAGTTGCTGCCCTGGCCCAGCGTGAACACGTTGTTGGCGGCATTTCCGGTCACGACATCGTTGAGGGCACCGCCCACATAGTTCTCGATGGTGGTGGACAGGTCAATCGAGAAGTTGTTGCTGGAAGCGGCACTTCCATTCTTGCCGAACGAGCTGAAAGCACCCGGCCGCAAATCGACCCTGGGCGCGACGGTCACCGCGCTCAGGTTGAGCGTGTCGGTCCCCCCCGCGTCATACAGGGTCGTCATGCTGGCGCCTGCCGAATCGGTATACGCGTAGGTGGAGCTGCCCGCGCTGGCAGTGCCCGGGCCGTACAGGGTGCGAAGGGTCAGCAGGTCGTAGATGCCAAACCAGTCACGCTGTAGCCCGCCGGCCGCGTCGGTGTAAGACATGATGGTGTAGGCCGTGGTGTCTTCCACTACGCCCAGGTAGTTGCCCGGCGTGTTGCTGCTGGCTTCTCCTGCGTTGTAGTTGCCCGGATGCTTGAGGCCCAGTGCGTGGCCGATCTCGTGCACCAATGTGGCATAGGCATAGCTGCCCGGAGGCAGGGAGAACGTCGTGCTGCTGGTGGTGTTGTCAATCCACACGTCGCCGCTCTTGTCGTCGCCTGTGCTGAAGGGCAGGTACGCATAGCCGGCGGAGGAGCGCTGGGTATTGCTGCCCAGCCGGATCTGTCCGTAGATACCGCCCGCATCACTGGTCTCGGTGAAGACCAGGCCCGTCTCGGCCGACAACCTGGAGAAGATCGCGCGCGCAGCTTCCTTTTGCTGGACCGTAAAAGCTTCGAAACCACGGTCCCCGCCGCTGTCGGTGCCGCCATAGAAAGGCTTGACCGTCATGAAGCTGTACGTCACGGCAACCGACGTTCCGAGTGCCGCACCCGCGTTCCAGCGGTATTGCAGACCTTCGAGCAGCGTGTCGATCCGGTAGTCGCCGGTATAGGGGAAGGCCACTACCGGGTTGGCCGGCGCCGCCTGGGGAATTGCATCAGCCACGATCAGACCTTTCAATCGAACAATTCAGCCTTGTCCCATGAAGCAGCTGCCGCGTCCTTGCCCGACAGGGCGGGCGGTTGTTTGAGCTGGCCGAGCGGCCATTCGATGGCCAGGTGCGGGTCGTTCCAGGCGACGGCGCGCTCGTGCTGGGGCGCGTAGTACTCGGTGGTCTTGTAGAGGAAGTCGGCGCTGTCAGAAAGCACCACAAAGCCGTGCGCGTAGCCGGGGGGCACCCAGAGCTGGCGGTGGTTGGTGGCGCTGAGTTCCACGCCGGCCCACTGGCCGCAGGTGGGCGAGGAGCGGCGCATGTCCACCGCCACGTCGAACACCGCGCCCTGCGTCACGCGCACCAGCTTGCCCTGCGGATTCAGGATCTGGTAGTGCATGCCCCGCAGCACGCCGTGGGCCGAGCGTGAATGGTTGTCTTGCACAAACTGCGGCGACAGACCGGTCGCCTCGGCGAACACACGCGCGTTGAAGCTTTCCAGGAAAAAGCCGCGCTCGTCGCCGAACACCCTGGGTTCGAGGATCAGCACCTCGGGCAGGCGGGTGGGGGTGACTTTCATCAGGCTTCCCCGCGGGCCAGGCCCAGGATGTAGGCGCCGTAGCTGCTCTTGGCCAGCGGCGTGCCGAGGGCGACAAGTTGCTCTTTCGTGATCCAGCCGTTGCGCCAGGAAATCTCCTCGGGGCAGGCGACCTTGAGGCCCTGGCGCTGTTCAAGCGTGTGGATGAACTGCGTGGCTTCGAGCAGGCTTTCGTGCGTGCCGGTATCGAGCCAGGCAAAGCCGCGGCCCATGGTCTGCACCTTGAGCTGCCCCAGCTCCAGGTAGCGCTGGTTGACACTGGTGATCTCCAGCTCGCCGCGGGCCGATGGCTTGACGGCGGCGGCGATGTCGCACACCTGGTGGTCGTAGAAATACAGGCCTGTGACGGCGAAATTGCTTTTTGGCTTTGCAGGCTTTTCCTCGATCGACAGGGCCTTGCCGGCTTCGTCGAATGCGACCACGCCGTAGCGCTCGGGGTCCTTCACGTGATAGGCAAAGACCGTGGCGCCACCTTCAGCCGCATCGGCATCGGTAAGCAGCTTGACCAGGTCGTGGCCGTAGTAGATGTTGTCGCCCAGCACCAGGGCGCTGGGAGCGCCATCGATGAATTCGCGGCCGATGATGAAAGCCTGCGCCAGCCCGTCCGGGCTGGGCTGCACCGCGTACTGGATGCTCATGCCCCAGGCGCTGCCGTCACCCAGCAGCTGCTCGAAGCGCGGTGTGTCCTGTGGTGTGCTGATGACCAGCACCTCCCGGATGCCCGCCAGCATCAGCGTGGCCAGCGGGTAGTAGATCATCGGCTTGTCGTATACCGGCAGCAGCTGCTTGGAGATGGCCAGGGTAGCCGGGTGCAGGCGCGTGCCGGCGCCGCCGGCGAGGATGATGCCCTTGCGGGCGGCGCGAGAAGCGGGCATGGGAAAAGTCTTTCGTTGTTCTAGAGCTTGCCGTTGCGCGCGGCGATCTCGGCCACCACGGCGCGCACGCCGTCCTGCCAGGGCGGCAGGACCAGGCCGAAGGCTTCGCGCAGGCGGGTGGTGTCCAGCCGCGAATTGCCGGGGCGCGGCGCGGCCACGGGGTAGTGTGCCGCGGGAATGGCGTGCACCTTGTCCGGCGTGACCTTGAGTTCCATGCCACAGGCAATTGCATGTTCGACGGCCAGAGCGGCGTATTCCTGCCAATGCGTCACGCCACCGGCTGCCAGGTGATAGATGCCGGCCTTGCCGGTATCGGGCTGGCGCAGGGCCTGCGCGGTCACGTCAGCGATCAGCGCCGCGCGCGTAGGCGCGCCAAACTGGTCGCACACCACGTTCAGGCTGTCGCGCTGCGCGGCAGCTCGCAGGATGGACTTGGCGAAGTTCTGGCCCCAGCTGTCGAACACCCAGCACGTACGAAAGATCAGGTGCCGGGCGCAGGCCGCAGCCACGGCTTCGTCGCCGGCGAGCTTGCTGGCGCCATAGGCATTGAGCGGCGCTGTGGCGTCCGATTCTTTCCAGGGCCGCTCGCCGTTGCCGGGATAGACGTAGTCGGTGGAGTAGTGAACCATCCACGCGTCCAGCCTTTGCGCTTCGCGCGCCATCACTTCGGGCGCCGCGGCATTGATGGCGAAAGCGGTATCGCGCTCGGTCTCGGCCTTGTCCACGGCGGTGTAGGCGGCGGCATTGACAACAATGGCGGGCCGGACGGCCTGCACCGTGCGCGCGATGCCTTCAAGGTCGGCCAGGTCGCCGCACAGGGCCTTGCTGTGCCGGTCCAGTGCCGTGACGCGCCCCAGCACCGACAGGCTGCGTTGCAATTGCCAGCCCAGCTGGCCGGCCGCGCCGAACAGCAGGATGTTCATGCAGCGGGCGCGAGGCCGCTCTTGAGGCCGTGGTACTGCTGCTCAACCCACTGGCGGTAGCTGCCGCTGGTGACAGATTCGACCCATTCGGTGTTGGCGAGGTACCACTCGATGGTCTGGCGCATGCCTTCGTCGAAGCCAACTGCGGGCGCCCAGCCGATTTCGCGGGCGATGCGGGTGTCGTCGATCGCATAACGGCGGTCATGGCCTGGCCGGTCCTTCACATGCGTGATCAGGCTGGCGTGGGGCTGGCCGTCGGGCATGGGGCGCAGCGAATCGAGCGTGCGGCAGATGGTGTGCACGACATCCAGGTTGGCGCGCTCGGAACGGCCGCCGATGTTGTAGCTCTCGCCTGGCTTGCCCTTTTCCAGCACGGCGCGCAGGGCCGAGCAGTGGTCGTCCACATGAAGCCAGTCGCGTACCTGCTGGCCGTCGCCGTACACCGGCAGCGGCTTGCCGTTGACTGCGTTGTGGATGATCAACGGGATCAGCTTTTCCGGGAACTGGCGCGGGCCGTAGTTGTTCGAGCAGTTGGTGGTCAGCGTCGGCAGGCCGTAGGTGTGGTGGTACGCCCGCACAAAATGGTCGGATGCCGCCTTGGACGCCGAGTACGGGCTGTTGGGTTCGTAACGGTGGGCTTCTGTGAAGGCAGGCGCACCGGCCGACAGCGAGCCGAACACCTCGTCCGTGGACACATGCAAGAAGCGGAAATCCGCCTGGGCTTGCGGCTCCAGCGACTTCCAGTAGCCCAGCACCTCCTGCAGCAGCTTTAGCGTGCCCACCACATTGGTTTGCGCAAACGCCAGCGGGCCGGAGATGGAGCGGTCGACGTGGCTTTCAGCCGCGAAGTTGATGATGGCGCGGGGTTTGTGCGTTGCCAGCAGGCCGGCCACCAGTTGGGAGTCGCCGATGTCGCCGCGAAAGAAGCTGTAACGGGGGTCGTCCTGCAGGCTGGCCAGGTTGCCCGGATGGCCAGCATAGGTGAGCAGGTCCAGGTTGCCGACGGCCTCCTGGCTGTCCCTGAGCCATGCCAGGACGAAGGCCGAGCCGATAAAGCCGCATCCACCGGTCACTAGAATCATGATTTCCCTGTCTCCAAAGCCGTTCTTGAGCCTCCCTATTGTAAGTGTGCACCCCCACGACCCGCCCGTTGCATCGCGCTTGCGCAAGGTGACCGTTTCCGTGGTGAGCCACGGCCACGCGGCCATGGTGCAGGCGCTGCTGGTGGCGTTGGCGGGGCGGCACGAGGGGCTCATCAGCCACGTAGTGCTGACCCATAACGTGTCCGAGACCGCACTAGCAGCACCGCCCGGCGGCTGGCCGTTCCGGGTCAGCGAGTTGTTCAACGAGTCGCCGCTGGGATTTGGCGCCAACCACAACCGGGCTTTCGGCCGTTGCGACACCGCCTTTTATTGCGTGCTCAACCCCGATGTGGGCCTGCCGGAAGGGCCGCTGTGGGCTCCGCTGCTGGAGACCGCCGCGCAACCCGGCGTGGGCTGCGCCTACCCCGGCCTGCTCAATGCCGACGGCACGCCGCAGGAAAACGAACGTGAAGCCGTGACGCCTGCTGCGCTGCTGCGGCGCCACCTGTTGCGGTTGCCCCAGCACCGGGTTGACTGGGTCAGCGCCGCTTTCTGGCTGGTGCCGCGCGACGCCTATGCGCGGCTGGGGGGCTTTGACGAGCGTTACTTCATGTACTGCGAAGACACCGATTTCTGCCTGCGGCTGAGGCTGGCGGGCTTGTCGCTGGCCCGCGCGCCGGTGCAGGCGGTGCACGCCGCCGGGCACGCCAGCCGCAAGCCGGGGCGCCACCTGGCCTGGCACCTGCGCAGCCTGTTGCGTTTGTGGTGCAGCCCGGTCCTGCGTGCATACCTCCATAGCCGGTGACGGTAAAACCCCGCGACAATACGCGCGCATGCTATTTCTCCTGATCCTGTGTTGTGCCGCTGCCTTCTTGGCGACGGCGCTGATGGTCCGCTACGGCAGGGGGCATGCCCGGCGGTATGGCATGGGCGTGCCCCAGCGCTTCCATGCCGGCCACGTACCCCGCCTGGGTGGCGCCGCCATGCTGGTGGCCTGCACGGTGGGCTGGATCTGGATGGCGCTTTCGCAATGGCTGAACCTGCCCAACCTGATCCGTTTTGACGCGTGGATGGCCCTGTCGCTCTGGGGCGTGGCCATGGTCACCGTGGCCGGAGGCGTCTACGAGGACATGACCCAGCGCCTGGGCGCGCGGTTTCGCCTTGTGCTGACCCTGGGCGCCGCCATCCTGGCGGTCTGGCTGCTGAACCTGTCGGTGCCCCGGATTGGGCTGCCCTGGGTCGACGCCCTCTGGTCGGCCGGACCCTGGCCCGGCGTCATCCTGGCGGTGCTCGCCGTCACGGGCCTGCCCCATGCGTTCAACCTGATCGACGGCTACAACGGCCTGGCGGGTTTCGTGGCGCTGATTGCATCGTTCGCCCTCGCGTATGTGGCGCTCCAGGTGGGTGACCGGCAACTGGCGGCCATGGTCCTGGTGCTGGCCGGTTCCACCGCCGGTTTCATGGTCTGGAACTACCCGCGCGGCCTGATCTTCGCCGGCGACGGCGGCGCCTACCTCTGGGGCGTGGTGATTGCTGTCACCAGTGTGCTGCTGGTGCTGCGCCACCCCCAGGTCTCGCCCTGGTTTCCTGCCTTGCTGCTGATCTACCCGGTGTGGGAGACCTTCTTTTCCATCTACCGCAAGGCTGCGCGGGGCCAGTCGCCCGGCGTGGCGGATGCGCTGCACTTCCACCAGCTGATCTACCGGCGCATCGTGCGGGGCGTCTTCCACGATGACGAGTCGCGCCGCATGCTGATGCGCAACAACCGCACCTCGCCTTACCTGTGGGGCTTCACCATCCTGACGGTGTTCCCTGCCGTGCTGTTCTGGCACAACACGCCGGTGCTGATGGCATTCACCCTGCTGTTCATGATTTCGTACGTGTGGGCCTATACCAGCATCATCCGTTTCAAGGTGCCGCGCTGGCTCAGGCGCTGAAGCTGTTGCACAATTTCGCC
>CALRME020000133.1:0-7403 GCA_943369045.1 Sphingobacterium thalpophilum | reverse complement strand
TGTTGGTGGCCATGCCCACCGCGATGCCGCCGGAACCATTGACCAGCAGGTTGGGCAGCCGGGTTGGCATGACCAGCGGCTCCTGCTCGCTGCCGTCGTAGTTGGGGCCGAAGTCGACGGTTTCCTTGTCCAGGTCAGCCAGCAGTTCGTGGGCGATTTTGGAGAGGCGGATTTCGGTGTAACGCATGGCCGCCGCGTTGTCGCCGTCGACGGAGCCGAAGTTGCCCTGGCCATCCACCAGCAGATGGCGAAGGGAAAAATCCTGCGCCATGCGCACAATGGTGTCGTAGACAGACTGGTCGCCGTGGGGATGGTATTTACCAATCACGTCACCCACGATACGGGCAGATTTCTTGTAGGGCCTGTTCCAGTCGTTGTTCAGCTCGTGCATGGCAAACAGCACGCGCCGGTGCACGGGCTTGAGGCCGTCCCGCGCATCTGGCAGTGCGCGGCCCACGATCACGCTCATCGCGTAATCGAGATAGCTTCGTCGCATTTCCTCTTCAAGACTGATGGGCAGGGTTTCTTTGGCGAACTGGGTCATGAGGGGGAGTGTGACGGCGGAAAGACAGCGATTTTAGGCGCAAGGGGCCTGTCGCGGCTTCGCAACAGAACGGGCTTATGCGGTTTTGTCCTACGGTCCTTGGCGGCGATAACCGTTGCACGTGTAAGGACGTATGGCACAATCAGTCAACGCTTTTGGTGATGGTCACCTTAAACGTCTTGTTACGCAGCGCGGCTGCGGCTTTTTCCCCAAGAGGAGAACCATGAAGAAACTGAACAAAGTGGCGATGATGTTTGCCTCCGCTGCGCTTGCGTCTGCCGCCGGCTCCGTGATGGCTGCTGCACATATGGGTGCTGCGCCCGGAACCAACGACAACTGGCTCAACGGCACCCGCGAACTCGTCTGGAAGAACGGCACGAACGAACTGTGCTGGCGTGATGCCAACTGGACGCCCGCCACGGCAGACCCGCGTTGCGACGGCGCCATCAAGGCCGCTGCGCCCGCTGCTGCTCCGGCACCTGCCGCTGCTGCTCCGGCTCCCGCTGCCACCCCGGCTCGCCCGCCCGCACCCGCTCCCGCTGCTCCCCAGCCGCCCGCAGCTACCAAGGTGACCTACGCTGCTGACGCCTTCTTCGACTTTGACAAGTCGGTCCTGAAGCCCGAAGGCAAGGCCAAGCTCGACGACCTCGTCGGCAAGGTCAAGGGTATTAACCTGGAAGTCATCATCGCCGTCGGCCACACCGACTCCGTTGGCTCTGACGCCTACAACCAGAAGCTGTCGGTCCGCCGCGCTGAATCGGTCAAGGCTTACCTGGTGTCCAAGGGCATCGAAAAGAACCGCGTGTACACCGAAGGCAAGGGCGAGAAGCAACCTGTCGCTGACAACAAGACCAGCGAAGGCCGCGCCAAGAACCGCCGCGTGGAAATCGAAGTGGTCGGCACCCGCGCCAACTAAGCAGTCCTCGCGACCGCAACAAAAGCCCCGGCAACGGGGCTTTTTTTATGTCTTGCCGGACAATGCTCCAATGAACGAAGTGAACGCCGACCCGGCCGAACTGGCCAAATTCTCGGAACTGGCCCACCGCTGGTGGGATCCGGACAGCGAATTCCGCCCGCTCCACCAGATCAATCCTTTGCGGCTGGACTGGATCAATTCCATGGCGGCGCTTGCCGGCAAGCGCGTGCTGGACGTGGGCTGTGGTGGTGGCATCCTGGCCGATTCAATGGCGCGACGGGGTGCCGAAGTTGTGGGCATTGACCTGGCTGCCAAGGCGCTTCGCGTAGCGCAATTGCACGCGCTTGAAGCGCAAACCAAGGGTGTCGAGTACCGGGAGATCAGCGCCGAACAGATCGCGGCCGAGCAGCCGGGCAGCTTCGACGTCGTCACCTGCATGGAAATGCTGGAGCACGTGCCCGACCCGTCCTCGGTGGTCCGGGCTTGCGCGGCGCTGGTCAAGCCCGGCGGCTGGGTGTTTTTCTCCACGATCAACCGCAATCCCAAGTCGTTTCTCTTTGCCATCGTCGGTGCGGCATATGTGCTCAACATGCTGCCTCGCGGTACCCATGAATACGCAAAGATGATCCGGCCCAGCGAACTGGCCAGTTATTGCCGGGCTGCCGGCCTTGATTTCCAGGCCACCCGCGGCATGGAATACAACCCCCTGACTCGCCGCTACTGGCTTTCAGCCGATACCGGCGTTAATTACCTCCTCGCAACACGCAAAATCTGATGTTCACAGGAATCAAGGCGGTGCTGTTCGACCTGGACGGCACCCTGATCGACAGCGCTCCCGACCTGGGTGCAGCCGCTGACAAGATGAGGGTTGAGCGGGGGTTGGCGTCCTTTCCCCTCGAAAACTACCGTCACATGGCCGGAGCGGGTGCCCGCGGCATGCTCAGCATTGCGTTTGGCATGACCCCCGACCATGCAGACTACGAACGCATGCGCGAAGAGTTTTTCGTCAACTACGAAAACTGCATGACCGAACGCACCTATGCCTTTGACGGCGTCATGGAACTGATTGCTGCGCTGGCTGGGCGCGGGCTGCCCTGGGGCGTGGTGACCAACAAGTCCTCGCGCTTCACGCTGCCCCTGACCCGGGGCATGGCGCTGTTTGCGGGCGCGCGGACCATCGTCAGCGGCGACACAACGCCCCATGCCAAACCGCACCCTGAACCGCTGTTCGAGGCGGCCCGGCAATTGGCCCTGGAACCGGCCCAGTGCCTGTATGTGGGTGATGACGAACGCGACATCGTAGCCGGCCTGGCCGCCGGGATGGGCACCGTCGCGGCTACTTATGGCTACCTTGGCAGCAACGCCGACACGCTCAAATGGGGTGCCCATGCGCGTATTGATTCACCTCTTGAACTGCTGGGCCTCTTGCAATCAACCGCAAGGGCCTAAAATACGTGTTCCTGGGGCTGCACTGGTTTCGACACGGGTTCGGACGCGCGGCAGGGCATGTCGAGCTGAATGCGCTCGTAAATCAGATTCAAACAAACTAACTGCAAACGACGAACGTTTCGCACTCGCCGCTTAATTGCCGGTGAGCTTTGCAACAGCAGGCCTCTGGGCTGGGCAAGGGGTCTTTAGCGCAAGTTAAGGGCTCCCGGCTGCAAAGATAATTTCAGGGGCTGGTTCCGCGTCGGGTAACTTGGCGCGGGACGAGAAAATAGGTTGCTGGCGTCCTGTTTAGCGTGCCGCTGCGCGATTCAGGAAGCGAGACTCAAACCAGACGGCTACACATGTAGAACTGTGCGAAGAAGGCTTGTGGACGCGGGTTCAATTCCCGCCAGCTCCACCATCTATTTCATATTCATCCGATGCAACTGCAGGATGTTCTGTACAGCCAGGGCTTTGGCACCCGGCGTGTCTGCGCCGGGCTGATCCAGCAGGGTCACGTGAAGATCGGTGGTGTCGTTGAAGACGACGCTGCAGCCGATGTCCAGGCGCAGGGGCTGGTTTTCACCGTCCAGGGCGTGCCGTGGCAATACCACGAGAAGGCGTACCTGATGCTGCACAAGCCGGCGGGCACCGAGTGCTCCCAGAAGCCGTCGACCTACCCAAGCATTTACACACTTCTGCCAGCGCCGCTGCGCCTGCGTCCACAAAAGGCGGCAGTGCAGGGCGTGCAGGCAGTGGGCCGGCTGGACCAGGACACCACCGGCCTGCTGCTGATGACGGACGACGGCCAGTTCATCCACCGGATGAGCTCGCCCAAACACCACGTGCCCAAGGTGTACGAAGTGGCTACTAAACATGAAATCGACCAGAAACAGGTCGAGCGGCTGCTGGCGGGTGTGGTACTCGACGACGACCCCAGGCCGGTGAAGGCAGCGGCCTGCGAGCTGCGCGGCAGCCACCACCTGAGCCTGACGCTGACCGAGGGCAAGTACCACCAGGTCAAGCGCATGCTGGCTGCGGTGGGCAACCGGGTGGAAGGCCTGCACCGGTCGAGCATCGGAAGCCTGGCGCTTCCTGTGGACCTGGCCCCTGGCCAATGGCGCTGGCTGCGCGAGGCAGACCTCGCCGCGTTGCGCGCCTAAGACCTCAAGGAAGCTTCGCCAGGAACGCCAAGACGCGATCCAGCGTCAGCCCCGGCTGGTCCCGATGCGGCGAATGGCCGCAACGGTCCAGCTTCTCGATGGCAAATGTTCCGGCCGTCGGGGCTATTTCCTCTATCTGCCGCATCGTTCCGTAGATATCGTCGACGCCCTGCATGGCAAGTACCGGCGCCTGGATGATCCGGCATTCAGGCCGGATGTCGAACTTGCGGAATCCCTCGCTCAGCCAGACGTCATTCCATTGCCAGAAGGCCCCATCCACGTCCGCGTGGTAGCGGGCAAGGCGGTCGCGCAGTCCCTTGTCATAGGCGTCACGCGCCTGCGCGATGGCCTTGACAGAGACGTCCTCCACGACCACATGCGGTGCCATCACGATGCACGCGGCAACCGGATGGCGGCTCGCATGCAGCAGCGCGATGCTGCCTCCATCGGAGTGGCCCAACAGAACCGGCGGCGCAGCGATTCCAAGGCGGCGCAGCAGGGCTGGCAGGACCTCCCACGCCTCGCGGTGCATGTAGTCGGGCTGCAGGCGCCCGGCGCCCCGCACGTCGCGAACAGGGGCGGAGTTGCCATAGCCCCGCCTCGAATACACGAGGCCGGCACGGCCGGCGGCTTCGCAAACCTGTCGAGGCCAGTCCCGCCACATGGCAACCGAGCCCAGGCCTTCATGGAGAAAAACAACCGGCGCCGCCGGTCGTCCCAAACCGCCCTCCAGGCGTTGAATCTCCAGTGCGACGCCGTCAACCTCAATCGATTCCATTCGGGGATGTTACGGGATGGCCCGCGGTTGTGCGGGGCTGCCCGGATACACTTGCGGGTTGCCCCTGATTGGTCTTCCTGTGAACCTTCTCCCCCGTTGCCTCGCCGCCTTGCCGCTGGCTTTTCTCTCCGTTTTTTCGCCGCTGGCGCAGGCCCAGACTTCGCCGATCTTCGTGCTCAATTCGCTGGAGGCCACGGTAAGCGTGATCGACCCTGTCAGCTGGACCGAAACCAAGCGCCTGCCCACCGGCAAGGAGCCGCATCACCTGTACCTCACACCGGACGAGAAATCCTTGATCATCGCCAACGCCTTTGGCGATTCGCTGACCTTCATCGATCCGAAAACGGCCGAGATCCAGCGGACGGTGCGCGGCATTTACGACCCCTATCAGCTGCGCTTTTCGCCTGACATGAAGTGGTTCGTCACGGCCGCCAACCGGCTCAACCACGTGGACATCTACCGCTGGGACGGCAAGGAACTTCAACTGGCCAAGCGGGTGCCTACCGGCAAGACGCCCAGCCACATGTGGATCGACAGCAAGAGCAGCACGGTCTTCGTCACCATGCAGGACAGCAATGAGCTGGTTGCCATCGACCTGGGCACCCAGGTGCTGAAATGGCGAACCAGGACGGGCCCCATGCCCGCAGACGTCTACGGCACCGCCGACGACAAGACCCTGCTGGTCGGGATGACGGGTGGCAACGGCGTCGAGGTCTATGACGTCTCGGGGAAGGAACCGAAGCTCACCAAGAAGATCAAAACCGCAGAGGGCGCCCATGCGTTCCGCGCGGCGGGCGACAAGCGCCATGTGTATGTGAGCAACCGCGTGGCCAACAGCATCAGCAAGATCGACCTGCAGACGCTGGAACTGGTCGAAAGTTATCCGGCGCCTGGTGGTCCGGACTGCATCGACGTGCTGGCCGGCGGCAAGCTCATCATGGTGACCTCGCGCTGGGCCAAAAAACTCACCGTGATCGATACCGAAACCAAGAAGGTCGTAAGGCAGGTCAATGTCGGGAGATCTCCGCATGGTGTCTGGACGCTGGATCACGCGCCGCGCTGAACGCCGCGCTGCGCTCGCGACGTGCCTTGCTATTTTTTCGATAGCTGTACAAGCACAACCAACAAGCTCTGCGGGCCAGTTATCCTGCAAGAAGCCGGTCTACCTGACGCTCGACACCGGCCACATGGGCGTGGCCCAGATGATCGCTGAAGTGCTCAGCCGACAGCAGGTGAAGGTCACCTTCTTCGGCGCCAATGAACGCACACAAACGGGCGATGGCAGCCTGGGCAAGGACTGGGCACCCTGGTGGAAAGCGCGCGCCGCCGAGGGCCATGAATTCGCTTCGCATACCTGGGATCACGTCTACTGGCGCTCCGACATCCCGGGTGAGCCGGTACGCTTCAAGATTCGCGCATCCTCCGGCGCCAACGAGGGCAAGGAATTCACGTGGACGGCCGCGCAGTACTGTGAGCAGATCAGCAAGGCCGCCAGCCGCCTGCACGAAATGACCGGCAAGGCGCCGCTCCCGCTGTTTCGGGCGCCTGGTGGCAAGACCTCGCCGAAGTTCCTGGCCGCTACCGATGCCTGCGGCTGGAAGCATGTTGGCTGGTCGCCTGCGGGTTTTTTGGGTGACGAACTGCCCAGTGAGGCCGCCAGCAACGGCGCATTGCTCAAGAAAGCCCTGCGGGACGTGCGCAGCGGCGACATCCTGCTGGCGCACCTGGGCATCTGGTCGCGCAAGGACCCTTGGGCGCCAGCAGTGCTCGAGCCGCTGATCGTGGGCCTGAAAGAGCGCGGCTTCTGTTTTGAGACCCTGCGCGAACACCCGGCCTACCAGGGCTGGATCGCCGCACACAAGCGCTGATGATGGACTGGTTCGACGACCGCTTTTCCGCTGCGCAGCAATGGCTGTTCGAAGCGGTGGTGCAGCCGCTCATGTTCGCGCTGGGCATGGGCAACCTGCTGGAGGACGGTTTCACGGCGACCGGCTGGCTGCTTGTGGGCCTGATCCAGATCGCGGTGCTGCTGCTGGTGATCGGACCGCTGCAGCGCTGGCGGCCGGTCGAGCCCGTGACCGACCGGGCCACCATCCGCACCGACGTCATCTACACCCTCATCCACCGCCTTGGCCTGTTCCGTGTGGGCCTGTTCTTCCTGATTGATCCGCTGTTCGACGAGCTGTTCGGCGCGCTTCGCACTGAAGGTTTCGGCACCTTCCACCTTGACCAGGTCTGGGCCGGCGTGACCGATGGGGCGGTGGTGAGTTTCCTGCTTTACCTGGTGGTGTTCGATTTCGTCGACTACTGGATTCACCGTGCCCAGCACGGTGCCAACTGGTGGTGGAGCCTGCATTCGCTGCACCATTCACAGCGCCAGATGACGATGTGGAGCGACAACCGTAACCACCTGCTGGACGACCTGCTTCGCGACAGCATCATCGTGCTGGTGGCGCAGCTGATCGGTGTGGCGCCGGGGCAGTTCGTGGCCATCGTGGCGATCACCCAATTGAGCGAAAGCCTGCAGCACGCCAACCTCAAGCTCTGGTTCGGCGCCGTCGGCGAGAGGCTGTG
>CALRME020000132.1:0-7404 GCA_943369045.1 Sphingobacterium thalpophilum | reverse complement strand
AAAGAAGGCGCTGGTGTCACGGTGGGCGATCAGGGTGGGCGACATGAAAAAGCCATTCACTCCGGCACTGCTTTCCAAGCCACCCTTGAGCACCACTTCATCGGCCAGGCTCATCGCCTCATCGATGCGACGACCCACGCGCTGCAAGGAAGGCGCGTCGATCAGCGGGCCGATCTGCGAACCTGGGCTGTCGCCCGGCGCGACCACCATGGCCGCCAGCGCAGCCTTCAGCGCTGCCTTCATCTCCTCATAGCGCGATTCATGCACCAGCACGCGCCGGGCAGCAGTGCACTGCTGCCCGGAAATGATGGTGGCGGCGGCCGCGAGTTGGGGCGCGACCTTTGCCACGTCGGTGTCTTCGAATACCAGGCAGGCTGACTTGCCGCCCAGTTCGAGCGACAGCTTCTTCATCGTTGGCGCGGCATCGGCCATGATGCGCTGGCCAGTCACGTTGGAGCCGGTGAAGCTGATCACGTCGACCTCACTCGAAGTCACCAGCGCCTGCGCCACAGCGTGGCCGCGCTCCGACACCAAATTCACGACCCCCGTTGGAAGGCCGCTGACTGCATGCAGGTCTTCAATCACCGCAGCGGTGATCAGCGAGGTCTGTGGTGCCGGCTTGATGACCGCGGTGCAACCAGCGGCCAGTGCCGGTGTGAGTGCGCGGATCAGAAGCACCACCGGTGCATTCCAGGGAATGATCAGCCCGACAACACCAGCGGGCTCCTTGAGAAGCGTAGAGAAGACACCGGCTTCGACCTCGAACACATGGCCCGGGATGTAACGCGCCAGACCCGCGTAATAACGGATTTCCGAAATGGCGCCGGCGATCTCGCCACGCGACTGTGCGAGCACCTTGCCGTTCTCGCGCGTCAGCAGCCTTGCTAGTTCATCGCTGCGCTGCTCAAGCCGGTCGGCCCAGCGCAGCATCACCATCTGGCGTAGCCGCGGATTCTGCGCCCAGTCGGGCCGCTCGAAAGCGCGCCGCGCCGCGCTGATGGCGGCCTGGGCATCTTCGGCCGAACTGTCGGCAAAGCTGCCAATGACCTCGGCAGTGGCGGGATTGATGGAGACGCCGCTGCGACCGGAGAGTGCGCCTTGCCACTCGCCGTTGACTAGATTTCTGGCCTGAAGTGAACTCATGGCGGTTTCCTCAGTGCATGACCGAGCCACCGTCAATGACGATGACCTGGCCGGTGACAAAGTCGCTCTCGGGGGAGCAAAGGTAAATCAGGGTTCCGCTCAAGTCGGCCGGCGTAGCCTCGCGCTTGATGGCGCGGCTGGCAATGTTGTTGGCGGAAATAGCGCCCTGCCAGGCCGGATTGCTCAGGACGTTATCGCTGGCCGTGAGTCCCGGCGCCAAGGTGTTGACGCGAATCCCGGCGTCGCCGAGTTCACGCGCCAATGCACGGCTCAGCGCCACCACCGCGCCTTTGGAGCTGACATAGTGCAGCATCATCGGCGAGCCTTTGAACACGGTGCCCGAGGCAATGTTGATGATCTTGCCATATTGACGACGACGCATCTCTGGCACCACGGCCTTGCTGCATTCAAATACCCCCCGAACGTTGACCGCCATCACACGGTCCCACTCCGCGCTGTCAATCTGCTCGAACGGCTTGAGCGCGAGACTGGCGAACAAGCCGGCGTTGTTGACCAGCACGTCGATGTGGCCAAAGGCCTCTACCGCTGCCTGCACCATCCTCTGCGTGGACTCCGGGGACGTCACATCCACTTTTAGCGCGAGAGCCCTCCCTCCACCCTGCTTGATCGCGTCCGCTACGGCCGATGCATCCACCACGTCGGCCAGCACCACCGCCGCACCTTCAAGCGCCAGTGCGCGCGCGTACTCGGCGCCGATGCCCTGCGCGGCGCCGGTAATGATGGCAACACGGCCTTGCAGCCTTCCTTTGTCTGACATAGTTTCTCCTTGGGGTTCAAACGGTAGCGTCAGTGCCAATGGCCCTGTCCACCAGCTGTTTTGCAAGCTTCTCCTGGTCTTCGGGCTTGCGCGCTTCGTTGGACATGCCGTTGAACAGCGTTCCAATGACTCCCTTGTTGAGGTCACTGGTGCCAAACAGGGCGTCGCAAATCGGGAAGGTCAGGTTGAAGTTGCGGGTATGCATAAAGTCGGGGTTGTGATGCAGGACATGCATGCGGCGGACGGTATTGATCAGCGGCATGCGGTCCAGCAGCGGGTGCTCAAGGTGCGACAGCGTATGCAGGCCCTCGTACATCAGAAAGTACGCGGCCATGGTCAGCATCGCGATATAGCCGGCATTGGCCGTCCACAGCACGCCCAGCAACAGGGCAGGCGGCAGTGCAGCCAGCACAAACAAAACCGGCGCAAACGGCGGGAACAGCAGGGCGCGCCAATCGCGCTGGCCGTGGTAGTCCAGGGTCTGGTCCGAAAAGAACTGGTGATGAGTGCCCACATGGCGCTTGTAGGCCGGTTTCAGCAAGCTCTTGGGGCTATGCAACAGGTAGCGGTGCCCGGCCCATTCGGCCCAATTGCCGAAGAGAAACATCGGCATCACGACAAAGGTCCACTCCATCCAACTGGCACCAGCAACCTTCGAGATGCAGTACCAGATCACACCGCCGGTGAAGAGCAGCGTGAATGCGAGATGCACCTCGCCGCGGTACCAGCCGGGGGTGGACGCGCGATACTCCTCGCGAAAAGCATTCGAGCGGGCAAAGATCTCTTGCTTACGGTTCATGAGGCGCTCCTTACTTACTCATTCAAGGCCGAGAAACTTGGCCGCGAACGAGGGGTCGTTCAGCAGCGCGTCGCGGTTGCCTTCGAGTACGGTGCGGCCGTTCTCGAGGACGTAGGCGCGTTCGACGAAGTCGAGCGCGCGGTGGGTGTTTTGCTCGACCAGAACCATCGTCACGCCGCCGCTGGCGATCAGCCGCAACGCGTCCAGGATCTCGTCTACCAGCTTCGGCGCGACGCCGATGAACGGCTCATCGAGCAGCAGCAGCTTCGGGCTGGAGGTCAGCGCGCGGCCGATCGCCACCATCTGCTGCTGCCCGCCGCTCAGCTCGCCGGCGTTCTGCTTCGCCTTCTGCTTGAGGATGGGAAACAGCGCCATCACGGTGTCGAGCGGGCCATCGATGTCCTTGCGCGTCTTTGCGGCGAAGGCACCCATGGTCAGGTTCTCCAACACGCTCATGCCGGCGAACAGGCGCCGGCCCTCAGGCACCAGCGCGATGCCGCCGGCCACCGTCTGCGCGGTGCTGGCACGGGTGAGTGGCTTGCCGTCGTATTCGATGCTGCCGGCCGCACTTGGATACAGGCCGACGATCGCGCCCATCGCGGTCGACTTGCCAGCCCCGTTCGCGCCGAGCAGCCCCACCCGTTCGCCCGGCGCCACACGCAGTGAGAAATCCCACAACGCGCGCAGCTTGCCGTGGTCGACCTGGAGGTTGGTGATGTTCAGCATCATGCGGCTCCCGAAGCGAGCTTGCCGAGCGCCGGCTGCGGCGCGTGCGCGGCGGCGGCCGTTCCGAGGTAGGTACGCAGAACACGTTCGTCTTTGACGACATCCGAAAGCGCACCGTCGGCGATCAGCGAGCCCTGTTCGAGCACGATCACGCGGTCGACCACCTGCTCCAGCGCCGAGAAGATGTGCTCGACCCAAATCACCGTGATGCCGTAACGGTCGCGCACGTGGCGGATGTGCTCGACGAAGCGCTTCACCTCGGCCGGCGTGAGCCCGGAGGCCACCTCGTCGACCAGCAGCAGGCGCGGCTTGCAGGCCAGCGCGCGGGCGAACTCGAGCGCCTTCTTCTCCTGCACCGACAGCGCATCAGCACGGGCTAGCAGGCGCGGCGACAGCTCGGCGTAGTCGACGAACGCGCGCGCCTCGCGCAGCGCGTCGCGCGGCGACAGCGGATCGTCGCCGAACATCAGCGGGATCGCGATGTTCTCCTGCACCGTCAGGTCGCCGAACGGACGCGGGATCTGGTAGGTGCGGCCGACGCCAAGCCGGGCGATCTGGTCGCGGCCGAGATGGCTCAGGTCCTGCCCGGCGAACATCACGCGGCCCGAGGTGGGCGTGTAGACACGCGAGATGCAGTTGAAGAGCGTCGTCTTGCCCGAACCGTTGGGACCGACGAGGCCGATGATCTCGCCCTGCATGATCTTCAGGCTGATGTCGTTGACCGCGACGTTGCCGCCGAACTGCATGCGCACGCCCTGCAACTCGATCAAGGGCTTCTGACGGTCGATGGGCAGCCTGGGCAGCGGCAGATCGTCATTGCGGCGTGTGAGACGTGCCGACTCGCCGTTGTATTCGTGGTGCTCACGGGCCAGTGAGGACAAGAGCGGCACCCGGCGCACCCACTTCGCCCGTAGAAAACCGCCGGGCATGAAGCGGCCGATCAGCAGAATGGCCAAGCCATACAGCGCGGCCTGGTAGCCCTGCACGCTGACGAGCAGCCATTGCTGCATGCTGGCGAGCACCACCACGCCGACCAGCGGCCCCCAGCGCAGGCCCGACCCGGCGAACAGCACCATCGCGACCGGCACCAGCGCGACGTTGAGACCGAACACGGTGGCGGGGTCGATGTAGCTCATCTGCCAGGCCTGCAGGGCACCGGCAAGTGCACCGAACACCGCACTCAGCACGAGCACGTTGCGTTTGACCGGTGCGATGCGCACACCCACCGTCTCGGCCACCTGCTCGTCGTTGCGGATGCTCTTCAGCGCGTAACCGAAGCGCACCCGGTTGATGCCCAGCGTGACGAGGAAGGTGACCACACACGCCGTCAGCGCGAGCAGGTAGGCCGGCTGCAGCACCTGCGCCACCGGCAGCACGATGCCATCGCCGCCCTTGGTGATCGACGTCAGGTTGTAGGCCAGCACCTCCATCAGCGGCAGCAGGGCGAGCGTGCCGAACGCGAAGTAGTCGCCGTGCAAGCGGAACAGCGGCACCGATAGGAACAGTGCGACCAGGCCGGTAACGACCACCGCGAAGCCGAGCGCCACCACGAACGGCCAGTGTCCGCTCAGCGCGATGGCAAAGCCGTAGGCGCCGATGCCGTAGAAGCAGTAGTGACCCAGGTTCACGTAGCCCATCTCGCCGGCCACCCAGTCCCAGCTCTGCGCCAGGATGTAGGCGATCAGTCCGGTGAAGATGAAGGTCGTCAGGTACGCATTGCCAACGAAGGGCATCGCCGCGAGCGCGACTATCGCCGCAGCGCCGAGCAGCCAGCCTGTTGCCTTAGCCCCCCTCCCCTTCCGCGCCCCGGCGAGGGCGGGGACCGTGTATTCGTTCGCGGTACTCATGCTCTCGCCCCCACACGCTTCGGAAAGGCCACCAGGATCACCAGCATCGCGACCACGCTGAGCGCCGGAGCCCATTCGGGCTTCCAGTACAGCCCTGTCAGGCCCTCGGCCACACCGAGAAACACACCCGCGAGCAAGGCGCCCGGCAGGTTGCCAATGCCGCCGACGACGATGATCGTGAACGCCTTCACCGTGAGGCCGAAACCCATGTACGGGTCGACGGGGAACGACAGCACGTACAGCACCGCGGCGATCGCCACCGTGGCCGAACCGAACGCGAACGTAAGCGCCTTGATGCGGGTGCTCTGCACGCCGCAGATCTGGGCGCCGGTCGCGTCCTGCGTCACCGCGCGCACCGCGCGGCCGAACCAGGTGCGCTTGAGCAGCAGGTGCATCACCACCGTCAGCAGCACGATGCCCGCCAGGATCAGCAGCTGCGTGGTCGAGATCACGATCTCGCCGAACTCGATTGCCGGCAGGCGCAGCGGGATGTTGCGCTGCGTCGCACCGGCGGCTTTGGCGGTGATGTCGCTCAGCATCATCAAGGTGCCGACCGTCACCAGCACCGTTCCGACCGTGCTCTCGAAGTGGTTGCGCTTGGCGAGCGGCCGCAACAGCAGGTGGTAGTAGCCGTAGGCGCAACCGAACATCAGCGGCGCCAGCAGCGCGGCGATCACGAGCGGGTGCATGCCCCAGGCGCTGAACGCCAGGCTGGCCAGCACGCCGCTGACCGCGAGCAGCGTGCCGTGGGCGAAGTTGAGGATGCGCACCACGCCGTAGATGAGCGACAGCCCGAACGCAACCAGTGCATACAGACCCCCGAGCAGCACGCCGCCGATGAGCACCTGCAGCAGGACGTCAAAGCTCATGACGGTCTCACTGCGACTGCCAGGTCGGCGACGGCCAGGCAACCTTGCCGGTCGCGACCTCCGGCGGCCACACCACGACGACCTTGCCCTTTTGCATCTGCACCGTGAAGGCGCCGGTGTCGGCGAAGCCACGCTCGTCGAAGGTAACGTCGCCGGCCGGGGACTTGACCGTGGCCTTGAACAGCGCCTCCTTGACTTTTTCGCGGTCGACCACACCGGCCTTCTCGATCCCCTGGATCATCGTCAGGTACGAGGTCAGTCGGCCAAGGGTCCAGATGTAGTCGAACATCGTCACGTCGGATCGCTTCATCACGGTTTCGACCAAGTCGCTGTAGGCACCCTTGATGCCGGGGTACCAGCTCAGCTCGCCGGTCATGCCTTCGATGTCGGCGCCCACCTGCCGTGCCAGCGAGCCGGTCAGCATCGTGTGGTGCACGTCCATCGCCCGCACTTTCAACTGGCGCATCTGCTGCACCAGCGGCACCGAGGCGTTGTCGAAGGAACTGATGTAGACGATGTCGGCCTTGGCGGCACGCACCTTGGCGATCAGCGCGGTGAAGTCTTTCAGTTCGGGCGAGAAGGTCTCGTTGCCCAGCACCTTCAGGCCCTGAGCCTCCGCCTTCTTGCTCCAGGTGGCGGTGATGCCCTTCATCACCGGGTTGTCGTGGGTGACGAAGTAGATCGATTGCGGCTTCGGGCTGACCTTGGCGATCATGTCGAAGTAGCGTTCCGACCAGCGTGGCACCACCGGGAACGGTGTACCCCAGATGTACTTCAGTCCGCGGTCGTAGACGGACGGCGTGGCCACGTTGGCCATCACCATCGGGATCTTGTGCTTGTCCGCCACCGGCGGCACCGGCCCGCCGAGCGACGACCAGTCGGGGCCGACGAAGAAGTCGACGTTGTCGACCGTCGCCATCTTCTCGTACAACGCGACCGCGGTGGCCGGCACGCTCTGGTCGTCGTAGATGACGAACTTGAGCGGCAGCTTCTTACCGCAGCTCTTGACCATGACGCCGCCGGTCTTGTTGACCTCCTCGGCGAACACCTCGGTCATCTTTCGCCAGCGGCCCGCCAGCGTGGAGAACGGACCGGTCTCGGAGAGAGTGGTGCCGAACACGATCGGGTCGGTGCATGAGCCAATTTTGGCGCTGGCCGGCGTGGCCATGAGCGCCACGCCCAACGCAGCGAGTGCGACGCCTGCGATGCGTTGGAATGAGGGTTTTGTCATTTCTGTCTCCT
>CALRME020000131.1:0-7406 GCA_943369045.1 Sphingobacterium thalpophilum | reverse complement strand
ATGAACAGCCGGTTGCGCGAGGCATGCGAGACGCGCGCCAGCGGGTACTGCGCCAGCTCTTCCCATTTCACCGATCGGCGTTTGGCCAGCGGGTGGCCGGCCGGGCAGGCCAGCACGTAGGGTTCCTTCAGCAGCGGCGTGAATTCCACCTCCGGGTCCTGCATGCCGATGTAGTTGACGGCCAGGTCGGCCTCGCCGTGCTTGATGCTGGCCAGCACCTCGTCGGCGCCTTCTTCAATGATGCGCACCAGCACGCGCGGGTACTTCTCGCGGAAGGCGCGGATCACCGGCGGCAGGAAATGGTGCACCGCCGAAAACACGCAGCCTATGGTGACGTCGCCGGTTTCCAGTTCCGCCGCATCGCGCAGGCTGAGCACCGAACGGTCCAGGTCTTCCACCAGGCCGCGCACTTCGCCCAGGAAGCGGCTGCCCAGCACCGTGAGCGCCACGCTGCGGGTGGTGCGGTCGAACAGGCGCACGCCCAGCATTTCTTCCAGGTGCGAGATGCGACGCGACAGCGCCGGTTGCGAAAGGTGCAGCGCGGCAGCGGCGGCAGCGAAGCTCTGCAGTTCGCTGACGGTGACAAAGGCGCGCAGGTCGGCAAGCGAGGGTTTCAGCACAGGAGTCCATTCATGCAAGGCATGCAATAAAACCTCAGAAACTTGCAATTTACAGCAAACGCGCGCGCGCCCAAGATTCGGCCCAATACATAGAAGTACAGGAGACAAGCATGAAGCGTCGCGCCCTGCTGCAGGCGGCATCCGCCGTGGCCGCCATCGCCCTGCCCGGCATTTCGCTGGCCCAGGCTTACCCCAGCAAACCCATCCGCTACATCGTCCCCGTCGCTGCCGGCGGCGGCAACGACATGATTGCCCGCGTGGTCACCGAACGCTGGGGCCGGGCGCTGGGCCAGAGCTTCGTCGTGGAAAACCAGGGCGGCGGCGGCGGTGTGGTCGCCTGCCAGACCACCATGCGCGCACCGGCCGACGGCTACACACTGATGCAGGGCTATGTGGCCACGCACGGCACCACGCCGGCCACACGCAAGGTGGCCTACGACGCCATCAAGGACTTCACGCCGATTGGCATGATCGGTGCCACGCCCAATGTGCTGGCCATCAACGACAACGTGCCGGCGAAGAACGTCAAGGAGTTCATCGACTACGTCAAGCGCAACCCGGGCAAGATCAGCTACGGCTCGGCCGGCCCCGGCTCGCTCACGCACATGACGATGGAGCTGTTCAAGCAGGAGACCGGCGCCTTCATGCTGCACATCCCCTACCGCGGCATCGCGCCGGCCATCAACGACCTGCTGGGCGGCCAGACCCAGGCCATGTTCCCTGGCCTGGCGGCAGCCCTGCCTCATCTGCGCGGCGGCCGCATGCGCGCGCTGGCCGTCACAGGCAAGCAGCGCAGCCCGCAGCTCAAGGACATTCCGACCATGGAAGAGATCGGCTTCAAGGGCTTTGACGCCATGCAGTGGTACGGCTCGGTCGGCCCGGCCGGCCTGAGCCCCGACGTGGTCAAGCGCCTCAACGAGGCCCAGGTGGCGGTGCTCAAGGCGCCTGACCTGGCCGAGAAGCTGGCCGGCGAAGCCGTGGAGCCCTGGCCGATGACGCCGGAGCAGTTCGGCCAGTACATCCGCGACGACATCGCGCGCTGGACCAAGCTGGCCAAGGCCCGCAACATCAGCCTGGAAGCCTAGGCCTGCCGGCGCTCCCCTCTTTCAACCAGAAACCCAAGCGAGAAATTTCCCGTGGCCCGCAACACACACGTAGACGCCGATACCGCGGCGCCCCCCATCACCGCCATCCTGGCGAAGTTCGTCGCCGGCCACCCCACCAGGGGCTGGAGCGATGCAGTCGAGCACGAAGCGCACCGCACCTTCTACAACTGGCTGGGCTGTGCCATCGGCGCGGCGCACCACGAAGCCGCCGACGCCGCACTGGCGGCGGTGCAGATGCTGGAGCCCGCGCCGCAGGCCACCGTGCTGGGCCGCACCGAGCGCATCGACATGGCCAGCGCCGCGCTGGTCAATGGCATCACATCGCACACCTTCGACTTCGACGACACCCACCTCAAGACCATCATCCACCCGGCCGGCCCTGTGGCCTCCGCCGTGCTGGCGCTGGCCGAACGCCGCAGCGCCAGTGGCCGCGAGGTGCTGGACGCGCTGGTGCTGGGCATCGACGTGGCCTGCCGCATCGGCAACGTGATGTACCCCGACCATTACGACCGCGGCTGGCACATCACCGGCTCCACCGGCATGCTGGGCGCCGCCGCCGGCTGCGCCCGACTGCTGTGCCTGACAGAGCAGCAGACCCAGATGGCACTGGGCATTGCCGCCTCGCAACCGGTCGGCCTGCGCGAGCAGTTCGGCACCATGACCAAGCCCTTCCACCCCGGCGGCGCGGCCCGCGCGGGCCTGATGTCGGCACTGATGGCCAGCCACGGCTTCACCGCCAGCCCCCGTGCGCTGGAAGCACCACGCGGCTTCGTGCAAGTGGCCTCGGACAAGCGCGCCTGGAACGAGGTGACCGACGAACTCGGCGAGCGCTTCGAGATCTCGTTCAACACCTACAAGCCCTTTGCCTGCGGCATCGTGATCCACCCCAGCATCGATGCCTGCGTGCAGCTGCGCGAACAGGGCATCAAGCCGGCCGACGTGGAACGCATAGAGCTGCGCGTGCATTCGCTGGTGCTGGAGCTCACCGGCAAGAAAGAACCGAAAGACGGCCTGCAGGGCAAGTTCAGCGTTTACCACGGCTGCGCGGTCGGCCTGATCTACGGCCACGCCGGTGAAGACGAGTTCTCCGACGCGGTGGTCAATGACCCGCAGGTTGTGGCGCTGCGCAACAAGGTGGTGGCGACGGTGGACGATTCGATCCGCGAAGAGTCGGTGCAGGTCACCGCCGTCTGCAAGGACGGCCGCCGCGTCGAAGTGCGCGTGGACAACGCCATCGGCTCCATGAAGAACCCGCTGTCGGACAAACAGCTCGAAGCCAAGTTCACCGCCCTGGCCGCGCCCGTGATCGGCGACGCCCAGGTGCGCGAGATCACCCGCAGCTGCTGGTCGCTGGCCTCGCTCGCCGATATCCGCACCCTGACCGCGCTTTGCCGCCCCGAATGACATGACATCAACTGCAAAGCTTCGCATCGGCATCCTCGATGGTGACGACATCGGCCTGGAGATCGTGCCCGCCTCGGTGGCCATCGCCCGCGCTGCAGCCGAACTGCATGGCGTAGCGATCGACTGGCAACCCCTGCCCATCGGCGCAACCGCGCTCAAGACGCACGGCCACACGCTGCCCCCGGGCACGCTGGAGGCGCTCAAGACGCTGGACGGCTGGGTGCTGGGGCCGATCGGCCACCGCATGTACCCCAAGGGCCCGAACGCGATCAACCCCCACCCCCTCCTGCGCAAGCAATTCAACCTGTTCGCCAACGTGCGGCCCACGCGCTCGTACCCCGAGATCGGCTGCCTGCATGACGGCATCGACCTGGTGATCGTGCGCGAGAACAATGAAGGCTTCCAGCCCGACCGCAACATGCTGCTGGGCAATGCGGAGTTCCGGCCCAACGACGAAGTCACGCTGTCCATGCGCGTGATCACACGCACCGGCAGCAGCCGCGTGGCGCGCGCCGCCTTCGAGCTGGCACGCCAGCGCCGCAAGCACCTGACCTATGTCCACAAGGACACGGTGTTCAAGCTGGGCTGCGGCATGTTCGTGGAAGAGTGCAAGAAACTGGCACCCGAATTCCCCGACGTGCTGCTGGACGACGTGATCGTCGACACCATGGCGATGCGGCTGGTGCGCGACCCGCAAAGCTTCGACGTGGTGGTCACCACCAACATGTTCGGCGACATCCTGTCGGACCTGGCCGCCGGGCTGGTGGGCGGCCTGGGCATGGCCCCCGGCCTGTGCATAGGCGACGGTGATGTGGCGATGGCACAGGCCACGCACGGCTCGGCGCCGGACATCGCGGGGCGCGGCATCGCCAACCCCTACGCCATGATCGAGTCGACCCGCATGATGTTCGAGTGGCTGGGCCACAGCCGCAAGAACGAGGGCGCGGTGCGCATGGCCGCTTCGATGTCGCGTGCCACGACCGGTGCACTGGCGGACGCAAACGCACGCACCGGCGACGTGCGGGGAAAAGGCAACACCGCCAGCTTCACGCAGGCCGTGATCCAGAACCTGAAGAAGTAGCCCCATGCCGCACCAGCCCGCCTCACAAGCCCTCAAGCGCTTTCGCGTGATCGACCTCACGCAGGTGCGCGCCGGCCCCACGTGCTGCCGCCAGCTCGCCGACTGGGGCGCCGATGTGATCCAGGTGCAGATGCCCGAGCACATGCGCGGCGACGACACGCTGGGCGGGCAGGACGGCTCGGACTACCAGTACACCCACCGCAACAAGCGCTCCATCACGCTGGACCTGAAGCAGGAGGAAGGCATTGCCACGCTCAAGCGCCTGATCAACGGCGCCGATGTGGTGGTGGAGAACTTCCGGCCTGACGTGAAGTTCCGCCTGGGCATCGACTACGAATCGCTGGCCAAAGACAACCCGCGGCTGGTCTACGCCAGCATCTCGGGCTTTGGCCAGACCGGCCCCCTGGCCACACGGCCCGGCTTTGACCAGATCGCGCAGGGCATGGGCGGCTTGATGTCGGTCACGGGCACACCGGGTGAAGGCCCGATGCGGGTCGGCATCCCGATTGCCGACCTGTGCGCCGGCATCTTCGCCGCGCAGGGCATCCTGGTGGCGCTGCTGGAACGCGAGACGTCCGGCAAAGGCCAGTTCCTGCACACCTCGCTGCTCGAATCCATGGTCTACATGATGGACTTCCAGACCTCGCGCTACCTGATCGAAGGCGAAGTCGCCACGCAGGCCGGCAACTACCACCCGACCAGCATCCCCACCGGCGTCTACAAGGCGCGCGACGGCTACATGAACATCGCCGTGTTCGGCTCGAAGATCTGGGAACGCTTCTGCGCGATCCTGGGCGCACCCGAATGGGTGGCCGATGCGCGCTACCACGACAAGCAGGGCCGCTCCATCAACCGCGACTCGCTCAACGAAGAGATCAACCGCCGCCTGGCATCGCATGACCGCGCCCACTGGATCCAGCAGTTCAATGAGGGCGGTGTGGCCTGCGGCGTGATCAACGACATGCGGGAGGTGTTCGACGAGCCGCAGGTGCAGCACCTGGGGATGGTCAAGACCGTCCTGTCGAAATGGCAGGGACCGCAACGGCTTGTGGGCCAGCCGGTGCAGCTGGAGCGCACGCCCAGCACCGTGGCCCGCGCAGCGCCGCGCCGGGGCGAGCACTCCGAGGAAATCCTGGCAGAGCTGGGCCTCACACCTGCAGACCTCACCCGCATGAAAGCCACCGGAGTCTATTGATGGCCGAACCTGTTTACACATCGAACACTGAACGGGTGCAGACCTGGCTGGACGGCCGCACCCTGCACATCCGCTTCAACAACCCGGCAAAGCACAACGCCCTGTCCGTCGACATGTGGGAAGCCGTGCCGCCCCTGCTGGCCATTGCACGCGATGACGACCGGGTGCGCCTGGTCGCCTTCTCGGGTGCGGGCGAGAAGGCCTTTGTTTCGGGCGCCGACATCTCGCAGTTCGAGGACATGCGCGCCGCGCGTGAGGCCGTCGCCTACTACGAGAAGATGGCCGAAGCCACGCTGATGGGCATCTACCACTTTCCCAAGCCCACGCTGGCCGCCATCCGCGGCTACTGCATAGGGGGCGGCGTGAACGTGGCCATCAGTTGCGATATCCGCATCGCCGCCAGCGATTCCGTGTTCTCCATCCCGGCCGGGCGGCTGGGCCTGGGCTACCGCTACTCCGCGATGAAGAACCTGGTGGACCTGATCGGGCCCGGCGCGGCCAAGGACCTGTTCTTCACGGCGCGGCGCATCGATGCTGCGGAGGCGAAGTCGCTGGGCCTGGTCTCCCGCACCTGCGCGCCGGAAGGTCTGGACGCATTGCTGGCCGAGTACTCCGCCTCCATCGGCGAGAACGCGCCGCTCACGGTGATGGCGGGCAAGGCCATCACGCGCGAAATCCTCAAGCCCTCGCCCGAGCTGGACATGGCGCTGTGCCAATCCCTCATCCGCGGCTGCTTTGAAAGCGCCGACTACGCCGAAGGCCGCACCGCCTTCATGCAGAAGCGCAAGCCGGTCTTCACCGGCCGCTGAACACTCATTCAAGGGAACACGATGCAGTCTTACTGGATGCAGATGACCGACACCGACACGGTGCTGGAGCTGCGCGACAGCCCGGCACCCGAAGCCGGTCCGCAGCAACTGCTGGTGCGCATGCGCGCTGCCTCGCTCAACCGCGGCGAGTTCCTGCTCGGCCACGGCCTGCACGGCAAGCCCGGCAGCTGGAAGCAGATCGGTGGTGAGGGCGCAGGCGAAGTGCTCGCCGTCGGCGAAGGCGTCACAGGCTTCAAGCCGGGTGACCGGGTCATGGGCCGTTGCGCAGGCGCGTTCTCCGGGTTCGCGCTGATGGAAGCACCGGAAGCGATGCTCATTCCCGCCAACCTGTCTTATGAGCAGGCGTCCAGCATCCCGCTGGTGTTCCTGGTCGCCTTCGACATGCTGGTGCTGCAAGGGCAGCTGCAGGCCGGGCAATGGCTGCTGATCAACGGCGTTTCGTCGGGCGTGGGCGTGGCCTCGCTGCAGCTGGGCAAGGCGCTGGGTGCCAAGGTGATCGGCACTTCAGGCTCGCAGGACAAGCTGGACCTGCTCAAGCCGTTGGGCCTGGACGTGGGCGTGTGCACGCGCAAACCCGACTTCGCGGCCGCGGTGATGGAAGCCACCGGCCAGAAGGGTGCCAACCTCGCCATCAACACTGTGGGCGGCACCGTGTTCGCGGAAATCATGCGCTCCCTGGCCTTTGAGGGCCGCATCGCCACCGTCGGCTATGTGGACGGCGTGGTCCATGCCGACATCGACCTGGAAGCCCTCCACGCGAAACGCCTGACTGTCTTCGGCGTTTCCAACAAGCTGCGCAGCAAGGCGCAGCGCTCGGCCGCCGTGCCGCGCTTCATCGCAGAGGTGCTGCCGCTGTTCGCTACCGGCCGCATCGTGCCGCAGATCGACCAGGTGATGGACTTCGCCCAGCTGCCGCAGGCCAAGGCCCGCATGGAAGCCGGCGCGCATGCCGGCAAGATTGTGTTGACGATGCAGGGAGACAGGGCATGAAAAGAACGTTCCTCGCCCGCGCACTGGCAGCGGCTGCCATCGCGGCCGTCACCGCAACGGCGCATGCCCAGCCTGCGCCCTACCCCAGCAAACCGATCCGCCTGGTGATCGGCTTCGCACCGGCCGGCGCGGCCGACTATGTGGCGCGCGCCATGAGCGACGCTTTCGGCAAGGCGCTGG
>CALRME020000130.1:0-7409 GCA_943369045.1 Sphingobacterium thalpophilum | reverse complement strand
AGGCGCCGGCGAAAGAGGCAGCCAGCGGCTGCGCGCCACCCATGCCGCCCAGGCCGGCCGTGAGCACCCATCGGCCGGCGAGGTCGCCGTTGAAATGCTGGCGGCCCGCCTCCACGAAGGTTTCATAGGTGCCCTGCACGATGCCCTGCGTGCCGATGTAGATCCAGCTGCCGGCCGTCATCTGGCCGTACATCATCAGGCCGGCGCGATCGAGTTCGTTGAAGTGCTCCCAGGTCGCCCATTTCGGCACGAGGTTGGAGTTGGCAATGAGCACCCGCGGCGCGCCGCTGTGTGTGCGGAACACGCCAACCGGCTTGCCCGACTGCACCAGCAGTGTCTCGTCGGGCTGCAGCTTGCGAAGGGAGTCGAGGATGGCGTCGAAGCTGGGCCAGTTGCGGGCCGCCTTGCCGATGCCGCCGTAGACCACCAGCTCGTCCGGGTTTTCGGCCACGGCCGGGTCCAGGTTGTTCTGGATCATGCGATAGGCCGCCTCAATCTGCCAGTTGGCGCAGGTCAGCTGCGTGCCGGTGGGGGCATGCACCGGGCGCGCCTTGCTGTCCAGGAAAGGGGTTTGCGATAGGTCTGACATGGCGCGCTCCTGAATTTCCGCCAAATCGTAGTTGTCTATACAACTTGTGTCAACTGGGTTATCCTCACACCCATGGAAAAAGCGGCGGTGCCTGCTTACGAGCAGGTCAAGGCCTTCGTCAGGGGGCACATCAGCAGTGGTGACTGGAAGCCAGGCGACCCGGTGCCCAGCGAAGCCGTGCTGATGCAGCAGTTCGGCATCAGCCGCATGACGGTCAACCGGGCGCTGCGCGAGCTGTCAGCCGAGGGGCTGGTCACTCGCGTGCAGGGCTCTGGCACGCGTGTTGCCGAGCTGCACCGCATCTCGTCCACGCTGCAGATCCGCGACATCCATGAGGAGGTGGCCGAGCGCGGCCATGTGCACAGCACCCGCGTCATTCTTGTGAAGGAAGAGGGCGCCGGAGCAGACGTCGCGGCCAGCCTGGGGCTGCGCGCCGGTGCAAAGGTCTTCCACACCGTGCTGGTGCACATGGAAAACGGCATCCCCATCCAGTACGAGGACCGCTACGTCAACCCCGCCGCGGCGCCGGACTACCTTGCGACCGACTTTGGCCAGACCTCGCCCACGCTGCACCTGCTGCGGCATGCGCCGCTGACGGAAGCCAGCTACGCGATCGAAGCCTGCCTGCCGACGGTGCAGGAAGCGAAAGAACTGGCCATCAAGCGCGGCGAGCCCTGCCTGGCCATGATGAGGCGCACCGTCAGCGGAGCCCATGTGGCCAGTGTGGCACGGCTGGTCTATCCGGGAACGCGGTACAGTTTTGCAGGACAGTTTCAGGCATGAGTTTTTTCATCATCCGGCTCGACAGCGTCAAGCCCCAGCCCTGGCGCAATGGCGGCGGCGTCACGCGCCAGCTCATCGCCTGGCCTGACGAGGCGAACTGGCGCTGGCGCATGTCGGTGGCCGAGGTGGCGCAAAGCGGCCCGTTCTCGCCATTTCCGGGGGTGCAGCGCTGGTTCGCCGTGCTCAGCGGCGCGGGTGTGCGGCTCAAGCTCGACGGCAAGGTCAGCGAACTCACCTGCGCCAGCGAGCCTTTTGCTTTTGACGGCGGCAGTCCTCCGGGTTGCGAACTGGTGGCAGGGGCAACTTCGGATTTCAATCTCATGACGCAGGGCGCGGGCGCTGGCATGGAGCGCATCACGGGCCGGCTGGAGAAATCGGTTTGCGCCGGCGCGACCGTGGCCGTCTACGCACATGGCGTTGGAGCCGGCCTGCGCTGTGACGGCGAAGCGGTCTCGGTGCCGCCCAACAGTCTGGCGATCCAGACCTTGAAGTCGCCCGCCCGCATCGAAGTCTCGTCGCCGCGCGCGCTCTGGGTGGAGATCCAGCCATGAACGCGCAGCTCTGGACGAACTGCCGTGTGGCCACCATGCAGGAGGGCACCGGGCAGCCCTACGGTTTGATCGGGGACGCCGCCCTGGTGGCGGAGGGCGGCCTGATTGCCTGGGTTGGCCCACGGGCGGAACTCCCCGCCGCGCTGCAGTCGCGGTGCCGTGCAGTGCACGACGCCGGCGATGCGCTCATCACGCCCGGCCTGATCGACTGCCACACCCACCTGGTCTATGGCGGCGACCGGGCACACGAGTTCGAGTTGCGGCTCAATGGGGCGACTTACGAAGACATCGCCCGCGCCGGGGGCGGCATTGCGTCCACGGTCAAGGCCACGCGCGCAGCCAGCCCGCAGGAGCTTGCGGGCCAGAGCCTGGTGCGCCTGCGCGAGCTGATGGCCGAAGGCGTGACCACGGTGGAGGTCAAGTCAGGCTACGGCCTGGCGCTGGAGCACGAGCGCAAGACGCTGCGTGTGGCCCGCAGTCTGGGCGAAGGGCGGCCGGTCGACGTGCGCACCACGTTCCTGGGCGCGCATGCCACGCCGCCCGAATTCGCCGGCCGCAACGACGACTACATCGACGAGGTGCTGCGCATGCTGGCGGTGCTGCACGGGGAAGGCCTAGTCGATGCGGTGGACGCCTTCTGCGAGCGCATTGCCTTCAGTACCGCGCAGACACAACGTGTGTTTGAGGCGGCAAAGGCCCTGGGCATCCCCGTCAAGCTTCATGCCGAACAACTGAGTGACACCGGTGGCGCCGCGCTCGCCGCCCGCTTTGGCGCCATCAGCTGCGACCACCTCGAATGGTTGAGCGAGGCGGGCGCCGCGGCGATGGCGCAGGCCGGCTCGGTGGCCGTGCTGCTGCCCGGCGCCTTCTACTTCCTGAGGGAAACCCGGTTGCCCCCGGTGGCGCTGCTGCGTGCGCAGGGCGTGCCCATGGCGATCTCCACCGACTGCAATCCGGGCAGTTCGCCTTGCACCTCGCTGCTGCTGATGCTGAACATGGCATGCACCCTGTTTCGCCTCACGCCCGAAGAATCCCTGGCCGGCGCGACGCGCAACGCGGCAAAAGCACTTGGCCTGGCCGATCGCGGTGTGATCGCACCGGGCCTTCGTGCCGACTTCGCGCTTTGGAACCTGCGTGAACCTGCGCAATTGGCCTATGCCATCGGCGCCAATCCGCTGCGGCAAGCGGTCTTCGCGGGAGAACCCAGATGAGCTTCAAACTCAATCACGGCACGGCGCCGCTGCTGGTCAGCATGCCCCATATCGGCACCGGGATCCCCGAGGAGCTGCGCGCTGACTATGTACCGCGGGCGTTGGCTGTCGAGGATGCCGACTGGCACCTGGACCGTTTGTACAACTTCCTGCCCGCGCTGGGCGCCAGCGTGATCCGCCCGCGCGTTTCGCGCTATGTGATCGACCTGAACCGCCCGCCGGATGACGCGCCCATGTACCCCGGCGCATCTAACACCGAACTGTGCCCGACGCGCTTCTTTACCGGGGACCCGCTGTACCGCGAGGGCCGCACGCCGCAGGAGCAGGAAAAGCTCAGGCGCCGCACGGCCTACTGGCAGCCCTACCACGACGCGCTGGCCGCCGAGCTGGCGCGCATCAAGGCCGAGCATGGCTTTGTGCTGCTGTGGGACGCGCACAGCATCCGCTCCGAAATTCCATGGTTGTTCGAGGGGCGGCTGCCCGACCTGAACATCGGCACGGCCAGCGGCGCCAGCGCTCATGACTCGATCGCGCAGGCGACCGCCACGGCGGCGGGCCGCTATGCCGACGTCAGCCACGTGGTCAACGGCCGCTTCAAGGGCGGCTACATCACGCGCCATTACGGCAAGCCGGCAGACAACGTCCATGCGGTGCAGCTCGAGAAGTGCCAGGGCCTGTACATGCGCGAGTTCGCGCCGTACGACTACGACGAAGAGCTGGCGCGCGGTGTCCAGCCGGTGCTGCGCGACATGGTCTCGGGCGCCCTCGCGGCCTGCAAGGCGCTGTATGCCTGAGGCAAGCGCGTTCTTTGCCGCGCAGGCCTGGGTACAGGGGCGCTGGGCGCGCGACGTGCTGATGACGGCGCAAGGCGGCACCTGGAGTTGCGTTGAGGTGGATGTGCCCGGGAGCGCGAGAAGCGGTGCGACTGCACTGGCCGGGCCCGTGCTGCCCGGCCTGGTCAACGCCCACAGCCATGCCTTCCAGCGCGCCATTGCCGGCCTCACAGAGCGCAGTGCCAGTGCCGATGACAACTTCTGGCGCTGGCGCGACCGCATGTACAGCGCGGCCAACCGCATCACGCCCCAGCAGCTTGAGGACATTGCCTCGTTCCTTTATGCCGAACTGCTGCAGGCAGGCTATACGCAGGTCTGCGAGTTTCATTACCTGCACAACCAGGCCGACGGCCGGCCGTACGCCGACCCGCTGGAGCTGTCGATGGCACTGGTGCGGGCCGCGCAGCGGGTGGGCATGGGCCTGACGCTGTTGCCCACGCTGTACATGCGTTCGGGCTTTGGCGCGAAGGGCCTGCGCGACGACCAGCGCCGCTTTGCATCCACGCCCGAGTCGGTGCTGCGCATCGCGCAGGCCGTCAATGCCCTTGCGCTGCCCTGCATCAACGCCGGCGTGGCACTGCATTCCCTGCGCGCCGTCGATGAAGCCGCATTGCGCGAGGTGTCTTCCCAGGCCATGGGGGACGGCATTGCCGTGCACATCCACATTGCCGAACAGCAGCAGGAGGTCGACGACTGCCTGGCGACCCACGGCGAGCGCCCGATCGAATGGCTGCTCGGCCATGCCAATGTGGATGCGCGCTGGAACCTGGTGCACGCCACACAGACAGTGCCGGCTGAGTTGAAGGCCGCATGCGAAAGCGGCGCGGCGATTGTGATCTGCCCCAGCACCGAAGCCAACCTGGGTGACGGTGTCTTTGATTTTCCGGGCTGGGCGGGGCAGGGCGGCAACTGGTCCATAGGCTCTGACAGCCACGTCACACGCAGCTGGACCGAGGAGTTGCGGCTGCTGGAGTACTCGCAGCGGCTGGCGTTGCGCCAGCGCAATATCGCCGCCCGGCACGGATCGGCTGGCGGCGACCAAAGCAGCGCGGCTGCGCTTTTTGAGGGCGCCCTGCGCGGGGGCGGGGCCGCAACAGGCCTGCGGCTGGGCGCCATTGCAGTGGGCCAGCGGGCTGATTTCATGGTGCTCGACGCCGATGCGCCGCCGCTGGCAGGCATTCCCGCGGATCACCTGCTCGATGCGCTGGTGTTCTCCAGCGGCAGCAGTGCTGTTGCCGCTACGCATGTGGCCGGCCGGCCGGTGTCGCCCGCCGGCACCACGCCGGCGTTTCGCAAGGCCATGCAGGCGCTCTGGGGCTGAAAAAAGGGCTGCCAAGCCCTCAAGTCCGCTGGTGCAGTGCCGAAGACACCGGCATTAACTCCGGTCTGCTGTCATGAAAATACTTGTGGTTGACGACGACTCCGCGTCGCGCATGGTGCTGGCCGGCTTGCTGGGCACCATCCCTTCGGCGCAGGTCGTGCTGGCGGCTGATGGCAATGAAGCCTGGCAGATGCTGGAGCAGGGCCAGCGCCCGGACGTGTGCTGCTCGGACATCCGCATGCCTGAACTCGACGGCCTGCAACTGATGGACCGCGCGCGGCAGGATCCCGTGCTGGCGCTGATGCCTTTTGTGCTGGTCACGTCGGCGACCGATCGCGCAACAGTCGATACGGCATTGCGCAAGGGCGTGGCCGGCTACATCCTCAAACCTTTCAACGGGGTCGAGACGCGTGCAGCTGTCTTGCGCGTCATACGGGAATCGAATGCGAGACGTGCTGAAAGCCCTGCGGTTGCCCGCAGGCGCCTGCAACTCGGGCAGGAAGAATTTGCGCGGCGGGTAGACGCGCTCAGGACCGACGTGGAAGGCCTGGTCGCGGACGCGCAACTCCAGGGCCATGACGCGATGGCGCGCGTTCGGACCGCCTGCCTGACGCTGGGGTTGTGGCATGCCGCAGCGTTGCTGGAGCCGCTCGCCAAAGACGGCGCAGCCCAGGACACCGCGCCGCTGGTGCTGGCCGAAGTCGTCCGCATGGTGCAGGAGCACACACCGGACGAGGCCTTGTCATGAGCGGCACCCCACCCGAAGGCGGGGCCGTGTTCGCCCTGGACGCCACGCTGGAGCGCTTCATGGGCAACCGGCCCTTGCTGGTACAAGCGGTGGCTGCTTTTCTCGCGCAGGCTCCCGCCCTGATGGTGAAGCTTGCTTCCTGTGCCGTTGCCGCCGATGCGGCCGGCGTGTGCAATCCTGCGCACCTGCTCAAAGGTTCCGCGGCTACGGTTGGAGCCGAACACGTGGCTGCCATTGCCGGTGCCATCGAGCAGTCCGCGCTGCAGGGCGACGCGGACGCAGCGGGCGCCCGGATGCTCGAACTGCAGGCCGCCCTTCAGCTGTTTCGCGAGGAAGCTGCTCAGGCTCTGCCCGCTACGCGCTGACCCTGGCGCGGAACTGGCTGGGCGGCTGGCCCATGGCCGCCTTGAACATGGCGGTGAAGGCGCTGTCGCTCGCATAGCCGCTGGCGGCGGCCACATGGCTGACCGGGACGCCGCGCGCCAGCATGGGCAGCGCGTGTGCCAGCGCGGCCTGCTGGCGCCACTGCTGGTAGCTCATGCCCAGTTCGTCCCTGAACAGCCGCGCTGCGGTCCGCTCGCTTGCGCCGACATCGGCGGCCCACGCGGCCAGCGTCGCACGCTCCGAAGGTGAGCGCAGCACGGCTTCGCATAACGCACGCAGGCGCTTGTCGCCGCTTTGCGCGTGGGGCAGGGGCACGCCCAGAGACTCGGTATCGGCGTGCGTCATCTCGTCTAGCACCAGCCCCGTGAGCATTGCCTGCCTCACTCTGGGCAGCGGTGAGGCAGGCGGCGCGTCCAGTGCCTGGACCAGTTCGCGCAGCAAGGGTGAGACCACGATCATCCGGCAGCCGTCCCAGCCGGCCGGTGTGATGGAGGCGTGCATGTACAGGGTGCGCAGCTCGGCTTCTTCGAGCACGTGCACGGCGTGCCGCGCGCCCGGCGCGATCCAGACGGCTCGCGAAGGCGGGACGATGTAGGTCACCTCTTCACCCGTTTCGCCCTGCATGGCGGTCACCTGCACAATGCCAGTGCCGCAGTAGGCCAGCTGCGCCCAGGCGTGCCGGTGCGGCTCGAAATGCGTGTCGGCCGGCATGGTGCGCGCACGCACGCGGATCGGGCGCTGGCGGTCAGGTGTGTAAGGGTCGGTGTCGCCTACGGGCGTGGTGCGGACCTTGGGGCGGACGGCGGGCATTGGCTGGATTTCGCTAAAAACTGTCTTTTCGTCGCAATTCAGAAGCGCAGCCCGATATTACGATAAAGCCATGAGCACCACCACCGCAGCAGCATTGCCGCCCCTTCGCCAGGACGCCGGCGTCATCGGTCTTGTCGGCCTGGCCCACATGGTCAGCCATTTCAGCCAGCTATTGCTCG
>CALRME020000129.1:0-7478 GCA_943369045.1 Sphingobacterium thalpophilum | reverse complement strand
GCCGCCTGCTGCTGGAATTCGACCAGGCGCTGATGGAGCTGCGCCAGCGTGACGGCGAAAGCGACACCACCGTGGCGCTGACCGGCACGTATCACAACCTGCTCCGGATGTGGGCCGATACGTGACGGCGCCCACCGCACACGCTGTCCCCGGTGTGCAGGCGCTGCCCCCGGGACTGGTCAGCCTGGACGACCACGAAGCGCACGCGCGCACCGTGCTCGATGACAACGCCTGGGCCTACTTTGCCGGCGCGGCCGGCGATGGCATCGCGTTGCGCGCCAACCGCGACGCCTGGAACACGCTGACGCTACTGCCGCGTGTGCTGTAGTCCCTGCGAGGCAGCCACACACGCGTAGAACTGCTGGGCCGCACGCTGGCCCACCCCATCCTTGTCGCGCCCGTGGCCTACCAGCGCATGGCGCATCCCGACGGCGAACTGGCCACCGCCATCGCGGCCGCCGCGCAACAGGCAGGCATGGTGCTGGGCACCCAGGCCAGCGTGTCGATGGAGGCCGTGGCCAATGCGGTGGGCGGTGATGCCACTCGCGGATCGCTCTGGTTCCAGGTTTACTGGCAAGCCGACCGGGGTGTCGTGCGGGAACTGGTCCAGAGGGCTGAAGCCTGCGGCTTTGAGGCACTGGTGCTGACGGCCGACGCGCCTGTCAGCGGCGCGCGTGACGCAGAGCGCCGCGCCGGCTTTCGCCTGCCTGCAGGCGTGTCTGCGGTCAACCTGCGAATGGCCGGCACGACGCCCGCAGCCGGTGATGGCATGGACGGCCTGCGCGCCGCCGCGCCGACCTGGGCCGACCTCGAATGGCTGGTCTCACACACTCGCCTGCCGGTTATCGTGAAGGGCGTCCTGCATCCCGAGGACGCACGCCGCGCACAAGCTGCCGGCGCTGCCGCAATCGTCGTTTCCAACCACGGCGGCCGCACGCTGGATGCTTCGCCAGCCACCGCAGTGATGCTGCCGCGGATCGCGCAGGCGGTCGGCGCTTCCATGCCACTGCTGGTCGACGGCGGCATCCGGCGCGGCACCGATATCCTTAAAGCCATGGCCCTGGGCGCCCACGCCGTGCTGGTCGGCCGGCCGGCCGTATGGGGCCTGGCCAATGCGGGCGCTGCCGGTGTGGCCCATGTGCTGCGTCTGCTGCGCGATGAACTCGAGATTGCGATGGCCCTTTGCGGCTGCACGGATCTTTCAAAGGCCGATGCCAGCCTGCTTGGCCCCGAACGACATTTTTTCAATGGAAAGGCCTCACTATGAAACCCACTAAATTCTTGCTGGCGATGACCCTCGCCACCCTCTGCTCCGGCGCGGCCTTCGCGCACGGCGAATTCAAGTGCGACGTGCCCAAGGCCGAATGGAAGCCGCAGATGGAGCTGCAGCGCAAGCTGCTGGCGGACGGCTGGAAAAAGGTCCGCCAGGTCAAGGTCGACAACGGCTGCTACGAGGTCTACGGCTTTGACGAGAAAGACCAGCGCGCCGAGGTCTACTTCAACCCCAAGACCTTTGAGAAGATCGGCGAAGTCAAACAGCGCTGAGCCGTGGCGCCGCCGGTGGAACCCCGTGCGCAGCCGGTCGCTGTTTGGGACCTGCCGGTTCGGCTGCTGCATTGGTCGCTGGTGCTCTCGTGCACGGCCGCCTGGCTGTCCACCCTGTATTTCCTGAGCTGGCACGAGGCGGCCGGCTACACCGCACTTGCCGTGGTGGTTGCCCGCATTGCGTGGAGCACCGCCGGCAGCCGCCATGCCCGGCTCTCCCAGTTTGTCACCAACCCGGCCCGGACCTGGGCTTACGCGCAGCTGGTCCTCAAAGGCAGCGCGCCCCGCTACCTTGGCCATAACCCGCTGGGCGGCTGGATGGCGCTGGCGATGTGGTCGTGCGTCGCCTCGCTGGGGGTCACGGGCTGGCTCTACAGCACTGACATGTTCTGGGGCACGCCCTGGCTTGACCAGACCCACCAGGTTCTGGGCTGGCTGCTCCTGGCGCTTGTTCCCTTTCATGTCGTCGGCGTCATCTACACGGGCCGCAAGCATCACGAGCGCCTCGTCGCGGCCATGGTAAGTGGCAAGAAGGCGGCCCCGTCCGGCACGGACATCGACTGATCGTTACGAATCAATCCCCGCAATTTCCCGACGGATATTGCAAATGCGATCGATTCGTATTTATAATCAGGCCACACCTTAATCAACAGCCAGCCAAAGCCTGCCCACTGCCATGATCGTCTGCATCTGCCACCGCGTTTCCGACCGCGACATTGCCCGTCACGTCCGTGCCGGCATGGGCTTTGACGACATCCAGTTCGAACTCGGCGTGGCCACCCAATGCGGTCAATGCGAAAGCTGCGCCCGTGACGTGGTGGCCCAGTGCAGCGCGACTTCACCGGTCGCCGCCATCCAGCTCGCCTCCTCCATCAAGGAAAGCAGGGCATGGACTTCCTCTCAAGCATCGGCGCAAGCCTGATTTTTGTTACCGGCGCAGCGTGGTGGGTACTGCGCGGCTAGGTTATCTTGCAGAACATGTCCCCCTCTGATTCATCAACCGTGCGCGAGCCCCTGGTGAGCCGCAACGTCGCCATCGCCGGCGGCGTCGTCGTGCTCCACGTCGCCGTGCTGTGGGCCATGCAGACGGGCCTGCTGCGCCGCGCGGTCGAGATCATCGTGCCGGCCACCATCCTGAGCGAGATCATCACGCCGGCCCAGCCCAAGGTGGAGCCCCCTCCCCCTGCTCCCAAGCCGCCCGAGCCTGTCGTCAAGCGGGTTGAACCGCGCCTGCCGCCCCCGCCGATGCCGGTGGCCATCGCTGATCCAACGCCTGCCCCCAACGCCCCCGTGGGTGTGACCACGCCGCAGCCGCCCGCACCGCCCATCGCGGCGCCCGTGGCCGCCGCCGCCCCCCCGGCGCCTGCTGCGCCGCCGGCCCCGCCCAAGGTCGAGCTGCCGTCCAGCGACGCCGACTACCTGCAAAACCCCAAGCCCGCCTACCCTGCCATCAGCAAGCGCCTGGGTGAGCAGGGCAAGGTCATCGTCCGCGTGCTCATTGGCGCCGACGGCACCGCGCAAAAGGCCGAGATCCGCCAGTCGAGCGGCTTTGACCGCCTCGACCAGGCCGCCCTGGCCACCGTGCAGCGCTGGCGATACGTGCCCGGCAAGCGCAATGGCGTGGTCGAGACCATGTGGTTCAACGTACCGATTAATTTTGTTCTGGAGTAGTCAATGGATTCGCAATTCGGCCTCATCAACCTCTGGCAACAGGGCGACATCGTCACCCGCGCCGTGGCCATCCTGCTGCTGGTGATGTCACTGTCCTCGTGGATGGTCATCATCGTCAAAGCGCTCGACCTGCGCACGTTCTCCTCGCAGGCCCGCAAGACGGAAAGCTTCTGGCACAGCGCCGACTTCGCCGACGGCCTCGCCAAGCTGGGCAACGACGCCGGAAACCCTTTCCGCTCGCTGGCCCTGGAAGGCCGTGAAGCCACCGCCCACCACCACGCGCAACCGCAGCTGCACGACTCGCTCGACGTAAGCGACTGGCTGACGCGCTCGCTGCGCAATTCCATCGACGAGTCAACGGCGCGCCTGCAGGGCGGCCTGGCGGTACTGGCCTCGGTCGGCTCCACTGCGCCCTTCGTCGGGCTGTTCGGCACGGTCTGGGGCATCTACCACGCGCTGATCGCAATCAGCGTGGCCGGCCAGGCAACCATCGACAAGGTCGCCGGCCCGATCGGCGAGGCGCTGATCATGACGGCCCTGGGCCTGGCAGTCGCCATCCCCGCTGTGCTGGGCTACAACGCCCTGGTTCGCGGCAACAAGTCAGTGCTGGGCAAACTCAACCGCTTCGCCCACGACCTGCACGCCTACTTCGTCACCGGCGCCAGGGTCACGACCACGCCGAGCGGTCAGACCAAGGTCGTGGCGATGAAGAAGGGTTAAGGAAAACCGCCATGGCTTTCGGAACGCAAGACGAAACCGATGACGTGATGAACGAGATCAACATGACGCCGCTGGTCGACGTGATGCTGGTCCTCTTGATCATCTTCATCATCACGGTGCCCGTGATGAAGCACGCGGTCAACATCGACCTGCCGCGCGCCAGCAACCAGCCGCAGGACGCCAAGCCGGAAACGGTGCGCCTGTCGGTCGACGCCACGGGCAACTACTACTGGAACGAGAGCCGCATCGAGGACAAGGACCTGGGCAACATGCTCAAGGCCGAAGCCGGCAAGAACCCGCAACCGGAACTGCACATCCGCGGCGACAAGGAAGTGCGCTACGAACGCGTGGCCCAGGCCATGGCGGCCGCCCAGCAGGCGGGCCTGCGAAAGATCGGTTTCATCACCGAGCCCAAGCCCTGAACCCGGAAACTGTTTAAGGAGTTCAACGACATGCATTCGACCCATACCCTGAGTCTTCCCGTTTCCGTCACGCAGCAGGCCAGCGCGGCACAGGAGTCGTTCGAATCACGCAGCCCCGTCGTTCCCAGCAGCGCGCTGCTGCAGGGCCGAAAGGCCGTCGAAATCAGCCACAACGGCTCGCTCTATCGCCTGCAGGCGACCAAGCTGGGCAAGCTGATCCTGACCAAGTAAGTTTCATCGTGGGGCGACCTGGGGCTGCATGAGCAGGCTTCCAAGGTCGTTTTTAATGGCCACGCCAGCGGCTCAAGCCGCCAGCCAGGCCCTTTTTTCAGCCCACTCCCCTCAAAGCCCGATCGCAGCGATGCCCGCCTTCGCGATCTGCGCATCTTCCGTCGACTTCACCCCGCTCACACCCACCGCGCCGAGCACCTGCCCATCCTTGACGATGGGCACGCCGCCTTCGAGCAGGCCCTTGAGGTCGGGCGCGCTCAGGAAAGACACCCGGCCGCCATTGATCATGTCCTCGTAGACCTTGCTTTCGCGGCGTCCTACGGCGGCCGTATTGGCCTTGGCGGGGGCGATGTGGGCCGAAATGGGGGCCGCGCCGTCCAGGCGCTGCAGCCACAGCAGGTGGCCGCCGTCGTCGACGATGGCAATCGTTACTGCCCAGTTGTTTTTCAGCGCTTCCGCCTCTGCGGCGGCGGCGATGGACTTGATATCGGACAGTTCGAGAACGGGCTTGTTTTTCATGGTTGGCTCAAGGTTGGAATACAAACCGGCAAGGATACAGAAAGTACCCCTTGGAAAAGTAGGAAGTGCTTTCCTTCCAGGTCTTGAATCACCCTAGAATGCGCCCATCTGCCACCTGCAAGTGCCCTTGAAAGGACCATGCGATGAACGACCAAGTGCAAACACTCGACTACGGCTACGCCGCGTCGGCCGCGGACCGCAACAAGGTCATGCGCAACACCTACTGGCTGCTGGCCCTGAGCCTGCTGCCCACCGTGCTGGGCGCCTGGCTGGGCGTGGCCACCGGCATCACCCGCAGCCTGGGCGGCGGCCTGGGACTGATCGTCTTCCTGGCCGGCGCGTTCGGCTTCATGTTCGCGATCGAGAAGACCAAGAATTCCGCCGCTGGCGTGCCGGTGCTGCTGGCCTTCACCTTCTTCATGGGCCTGATGCTGTCCCGCCTGATCGCCATGGTTCTGGGCTTCAAGAACGGCCCCAGCCTGGTCATGACCGCTTTTGGCGGCACGGCCGGCGTGTTCTTCGTCATGGCCAGCCTGGCCAGCGTCATCAAGCGCGACATCTCCGGCATGGGCAAGTGGCTGTTCGTCGGCGCGCTGGCCATCATGATCGGCGGCATCATCAACGTGTTCATCGGCTCGACCGCCGGCATGATGGTGATCAGCGTCATGGCGATCGGCATTTTCAGCGCCTACATGCTCTATGACCTCAAGCAGATCATGGATGGCGGCGAGACCAACTACATCAGCGCCACGCTGGCCCTGTACCTGGACCTGTTCAACGTGTTCCAGAGCCTGTTGGCATTGCTGGGCATCATGGGCGGCGAGCGGGAATAAGGCGCTTAGCGTACCCGCTACTCCCCAGACAAAACAAGGGCCCCGTCGGGGCCCTTGTCATTTTGGCGTTCAATCTTCCTTGTCGAAAACTGCGATGCTTTCCACGTGCGCGGTGTGCGGGAACATGTTGACCACGCCCGCCGCGGTGCAGCGGTAACCTCCCATGTTCACCAGAAGGCCGGCGTCGCGGGCCAGGGTGGCGGGGTTGCAGCTCACGTAGACGATGCGCTTTGGCGGTGTCCAGCTGCCCCGAAGTGCCGGTTCCTGGTGCAGGTCGGCCATGGCCTTGGCGAGCGCAAACGCACCCTCACGCGGCGGGTCCACCAGCCACTTTTGCGCCATTCCGTCCTGCATGAGCAGTTCGGGCGTCATCTCGAACAGGTTGCGCGCCACAAAGCTTGTCGGCGCCAGTGGGGCCGTCGTTCGCGAAGCCTGGTTGCGCTGGAGGTTGTCGCGTGACCGCGCCACCAGCGACTCGCTGCCCTCAATCCCGAGCACCTCGCGCGCCCGGGTGGCCAGCGGCAAGGTGAAGTTGCCCAAGCCGCAGAACCAGTCGATCACGCGCTCATCGGCCTGCACGTCCAGCAGGCGCATGGCGCGTGAGACCAGCACCTGGTTGATGAAGGGGTTGACCTGTGTGAAGTCGGTCGGCTTGAACGGCATGGTGATGCCGAATTCCGGCAGGCCATAGGCCAGCGGCGTGCTGTCTTCGTCGAGCAGCTTGACCGTGTCCGGCCCCTTGGCCTGCAGCCACCACTGCACACCGGCATCGGCGTTGGCGGCGGCGAAGGCGCGCAGTTTGGCAATGTCGCCCTCGCTCAGCGGCTCCAGGTGCCGCAGTACCAGCGCCGTGACGCCGTCGCCGCAGGCCAGTTCAATCTGCGGGCAGGTTTCGATGGCGTCCATGGAGCCGATCAGCGCGCGCAGCGGCATCAGCATGTCGCTCACATGCTTGGGCACCACATGGCATTCGCGGATGTCGGCCACGTAGCGGCTCTTGCGCTCATGGAAACCCACCAGCACCGTGCCCTTCTTGTGCACGTGCCGCACCGTGAAGCGGGCCCGCCAGCGGTAGCCCCAGGAAGGCCCCTCAATGGGCCGCAGAACGCTTTCGGCCTTGACCTTGCCCAGATGCCAGAGGTTGTCCTCGAGCACGCGCTGCTTGATGGCCACCTGCGCGCCCACGTGCAGGTGCTGCATCTTGCAGCCGCCGCACGAGCCAGCATGCAGGCCGAAATGCGGGCAGGCCGGCCGCACACGCTGCGCTGACTCGCGGTGCAGGGCCGTGATGGTGCCCTGCTCCCAGTTGTTCTTCCTGCGGTGCACGCTGGTCGACACCAGTTCGGTCGGCAAGGCGCCTTCGATGAAAACGACCTTGCCGTCGGGCCTGCGGGCCACGCCCTGCGCGTCCATGTCCAGGGCGTCCACTGCCAGCCAGCCTTCGGGGAGCGCGGGTTTTTCCAGATCTTCTGCCATGCCCCCATTGTCTCAGGCCGGCCAGGCCGCTAAGGCTTGAGCAGATCGCGCAGGAAGCCTG